>JAEOUB010000148.1 GCA_016839545.1 Candidatus Kariarchaeota archaeon
TACAGGCAGATTTCACAATTACCGAGGCAAGTTCAGGAAAGAATTACATTCCACATCATACCACACTCCAGCAGTTGATTGATCATCCAATAGATGATACCAAACGTGTCTACGTCTCACATGTGGGGGAAACAACATTACAAATGAGAGAAGAAATTAAGCCTCCACTCTTCCTTGCCGAAGATGGACTCACAATTCACTTCTGAATGTTCGCGACTTAGATTTTAAATGTAAGAATACCAATTTCAAGTCGTGGACAATTTTGATGAGCGATACTCCCGTCATTTTCCGCTGAGATCTATTGGTAGGTCTGGTCAGCTAAAATTACAAGGAAGGAAAGTTCTTGTTGCAGGAGTTGGAGGTTTAGGGACTGCATCATCAGAATTACTTGCATCAGTGGGAGTCGGATTTCTTAGATTAGTTGATTTTGATGTTATAGAGATTTCTAATCTGCCAAGACAACGATTATTCACAGTCGATGATGTGGGCAAATCCAAATCAGAAGTAGCGAAAGAACAACTTGAGGAGAGATTCCCAGGTCTGAAGTGTGAGGCACGTACAGAAAGGATTGATGGGATTAATGCAATATCCTTAGTTGAAGGTATGGACCTGATAATTGATGGCCTTGATCGATTTTCAAGTCGCAAAGCATTGTTTCGAGCGGCCCGTAAGTTGAAAATACCATATATTTTTGCAGGAGCGGTAGCAGAACAGGGTAATATCATGGTTTTTGACCATTCTGACAAATCACCTTGTCTTTACTGTATAATGGGAGATGTAGGAGACGATGAGTCAACGAGTTGTGAGATACTAGGAGTTCACCCCTCTATTTTGTCACTAATTACCTCGATCCAGAGTTTTGAAGCCACTAATCTTTTGCTGAGACAGCCATCGAATCTCAGCGATAAAATGCTGTATATTGATCTGAGTTCAATGAGTTTTGATACAGTTTCATTTCAAAAGAAAGAAGGTTGTATCCTGTGTGATGTTGAAAACGACGAGTTGGATACTGGCAAGGATGGAGAAATTACAAAAGGAGTCCGTCAAATAGGCGAATTTGGGAAAGCTCTGGTAACCTCTCTGTGCGGAAGAGACACAAGAATTGTTGATCCTGAATGGAACATCAACTGGCAATTTCCTGACGTTATCAAGACCATTGGAGGTCATGATCATATCGCGGTATCAGGCGAGAAGTATATCACGTTTACAATTGAAGGCGTAGGGTTCAGCCTGCTTGAGTCTGGAGTCGCTACACTAAGAGGGGCAAAGTCTACCAAGAATGCAATTGAAAAAGTAAATAAAGTATTTTCAATAATTAACGGAAGTTCCATCCAAACTTGACGGATATAAGGGTCAGAGCAAGACTTAGAAACACAGTAATCACCAAGGCAAAAGTAAATACACTTTGGGTTCTGACGTTCTTACTTGAATTAACATAAAATATGAACCAAATCAAAGAACCTAACCCGAGAATACTGAATAACCACATAAAGAATGTGAGAAATCCACCTGAAATTAGAGGTGTGAAAGCCTCGTTTACCACAAGTGAAATTTTCGATAGGGGTTTATTAACTGTTCTTTCTTTAACAGTGAGAGAGAGGAACTGAGACTTTCTTCCTACTACAAGTACAATAGTAAAATCTTAAATGCAAAGGGTCAAACAGAAATTTGAACATGGGCAAGAAACAAAAACCGATAAAATGTAAGAAATGTTCAAACACATTTGAAGTCGGAAGTGATGAAGACAAGAAGACTCGAAACAAGGAGTGGACAATGGTCGCCCCTATGCCTGATAAAGATGGTAATGTCACCATCACCCTGATGGCTACTTGGTCCTGTTCAAATTGTGGAAAGACAATTAGAGGATCCGCTGGAAAGACAAAAGGAGATTTTGGTGGAAAATCACGATCTGAGCAGATAGCAGATTTGTTGAACTCAGGGGCTGAATTCAAACTTTCAGATTTTGCCACCACACTCAAGGTAAACGAGGAGAATCTAGAAAAAATCTTGAGTGTTATGATCAAGAAAGGTCAAGCCGATGGTAAAATCGCTAAAGGAAAATATATCCCTAATTGACCTGAATTTTATCCTCTACAAGATTTTGGAGAGATCAACTACTTAAACTGACAACCTATTGCCTACATAGGATCATGAGAGTTGATATTGAAACTCGGAGAAAACTCTCCAGGTTACTCGTCAAACTGTCGGATGAATTGAAGGCGACCTTGCTACAGGAATTATCTTCCTCAGAGATGGAAGATGGCTCCGTTATGGTCGATTTCTTGGATACTCAGAGAAAAGGCGAATGGACAACGAAAGACTACAAGACTTTATGGTCTTATGCAGAATTATCACATTTCTTCGACACATGGGTCTCTCCATTCAAAGTTGAACCCACAACAATAACTCTCGCAGCTCTGAGAAAGAGAATCAAGACGACAAACTCTAACGATCAACTGATAATTCTAGAACTCAGCTATGATCCGAAAGTCTACTTTGTCGGAAGGACACCAACTTCCTACAGATCTCTCATTGACAAAACCTTGACAACTGACGACATAAGAGATTGTGTGTACTGGATGCCGGAATATGGTCTTCTTGTGTCTGCTCTGCATGAGGATTTGGAAGGAGCTCAATTCAAGAAGGATATTATCGAAACGCTAACAGGAGATTGGGAAGAGTTCAGAATAAGATCATTAGTAATTACAAAACTATTCAATACAGACAGGTGGATCAATGAACTGGTGGTGAGTGCAGATCCACAGATATCAGGGTTCGATGGCCTTGATGATATCCGCTTCACTGGACCCGATGTGAAACGCGGTCTTGCTGGGCTGTATCGGAGGCATGATATCCGAGTTTACATCCACCAAATAGGCCCGAATATTGCAATAGAGAATGAACATCTCAGATTAGAAGTCGGAAACCGAATCAAAATCCGTTCCTTGGAAGGCATCTTTGAACTTCACATGTTAACTTATCCTGAAGAATATCCAACTGAGGATCATTTGAAAGAGGTTATTGCTCAGTTTGAAAGTATCAAAGAGAAAGAAGATCAGATAATGACCCTTCGCCGTGAATACTACGAGGAACCTGAAAAAGCCACACCCCAGATCACAAATATAGAAAATGAGA
>JAEOUB010000149.1 GCA_016839545.1 Candidatus Kariarchaeota archaeon
CCTCATAAGTGGTGGTGAGACCCCCCGAGCTGTACTCCCAGTTGACTGTACTGTCAATGACGAAAGAATAGGCATAGGTTGCAAAATAATCAAGGGTGGATTCTGACGCATCAGGCAGGCTGGCAATTGAAAAATAGGTAGATCCCAGTGAGATTGTAATATCCGAGGAGCCAGTCGAGGCACCTGACCATGTGGATCCAGCAGGGGCAAATAGACCATAGTGATTGCCGCTGACTGTGGTAATTCCAAGATACTGGCCATTATCTGAATACACTGTGATAGCTCCTGTGAATTCTAAAGTTGCATCACCCGCATTCAGGTCGAAGTAAACAAACGGTGAACCATGTCCAATAGTTGCACTTAGGTGGTTTGCACCATTTGCCATCACAATATCGGCAAACCAATCTGAGGTACTATCAAGCCGGGCATCCACAGGATCAAAGGCTGTACTCCCCACAATCATCTCAGACCGGTGCAGAAAATTACCCACACCAGTATTCCAAGGATATCCAATTTCCATACCCATGGGTACAGCCTTGTACGCCAAGGGATGGGCGTACAAAGGGCTGGAATACTGTTCGAAAAAGACAGAACTGATCCAATCATTTGTCGGAACCGGCCCTTCCAGATTATCTGTCTTCCAGATCGTTCGAGATGGGGTTGTTCCACTCGGAGTAGTAGAGTAGCTGCCAGCCCCTACAGAAACGATAGCATCAGGAGTGGTGGAGGAGGGCTGAGGGACAATATTCCCTGTAGATTCTTTTTGATCCAAGTCGTCTGCAGTCACTGAAACCGAGAGACTAAGTGCAGGTGAAATGATCAATCCTGCAAGCAAAAGAAACAGGAATCTCTGAGAAGAAAACACTGTATCACAGGTAATTCTGTTGATAAAAGTAAAGAAGAACTGAAACTGTCTCACTGATACGTAATTTAGAAATCATTGGACAATCCTGTGGAATAATAGATGTTTGCTCAATAACTACGCAGTATAGAAGAGGATATGGCGCCTTTGATATGATAGAAGAAGACTTGGGAGTTTCTATTGAAAGTAGCTAAAAACCGCCAACTTTGGCATGAGTCACAATATAGAAAACTTCAGAGATACCTGACCCTGTTGCACCTGGATCTTGGATAGTTGTTAAGTATTGACTCACTCCACCGAGACTGCTCTCTACTACCAGGAACTGACCGGGGGCAGTGGTGAGTTCACCGTTGATACGGGGGAGATATTCAAGACCGGCATGAATGTGAACTTGTAGCAAAGTGTAGGGTGCATCCACATTATAGGTAACAGTTAGGGTTTCTGTCTTGCCATTATAGAGGAGATTCACAGTACCCACCAAGGTACCTTTATCGGAAGTATCACACTGTGCAGCTCCTGCCCAGAGTTCATATGTGATATTGAATCCACGGTAGGGATCATATGGCCCATTTGACCAACCCCAGTTGTTGAAATCACCTTCTCCGTTACCGTCATCATCGATGTCAAGGAAACAGGTTTCATCACCATTGAGACTCAATCCATAGGCGGTCTCATCACCAGTTGGTGGGTCATCGTCCTCTTGCAGACAGTACTCAAAGTACATTGCCCAGGAACCACGTTGTGTGAACCGATCACCGTCACCCCAAGCAGTCTCTTCATCCTCAATCTCACCATCTACCACTCGAGCCACCACAGCGTGAGCAGCAATGAGGAAACAGTCCTCATCTCCGGGAAGACCAATCGAGTCTCTCATCTCTGAGATATCGAAGGTGTATGTGACAGACTGGGTCTCAGATTCTACTGAGAAACTGTCGCCGTAGTCAAATCTACCCACTTTGGGATTGTTATTACCTGCCGTGGGAAAACCATCAAAATCTGCTGCGAGGTGCAGATGGGTCTCAAGGATGAACCAATCATCAAATGTAGTGTATGTCACATAGACATTGGTGTCATCATTGGTAACTGTGACACTGCCAACCACTGTGTTTTTCCCCGCAACAAGATCGACAGTCATTGGGGTAATTGCGGCATTGATAGAGACGACCATAAGGCTCATCATAACCAGTGAGGCAGCAATTCCGAATACTCCTGCTTTCATTGTAATCACGTAATATGTGGTTGATTCTTCTAGAAGGTCTATATTAATCTATTCCAGATGATCAGGCTAAAATGTCCCGGAAACAGTCTCATGAACGAGTATTATCAAAGATTAGAAAAATTATATACCCAATGTCAGTGGTAAATTAATTTCTGTCATAGAGAACCTTATCCAGGGAAATTCCATAGCGATAAGAGAAGATAATTCACCTAAGGTAGATTTTCCAGGTGAAGAGAGAATCATTTCTTCTGTTCAATACCCTGTTGCTTAACCACGAACAGTCTTATTGCAGTAGGTACACATTACGGTATGATACTCAAAGAAGGTATTAACGAGTACTTGCACAACATCATACCTGACCGTGATGAGATCCTCTTAGAGATGGAGGCATACGCCAAAGAGAACAAATTCCCATCCATTGGTCCCCAGGTGGGTCAGGTATTGATGCAATATGCCATGCTGACAGATGCCAAGCGGATTTTTGAGCTTGGATCGGGGTATGGTTACAGTGCCATGTGGTTTGCCCGTGCTACGTCAGATGACTGCCACATCTATTGTACTGATGGTGATCCCGCAAACAGGGATATGGCGGATGAGTACTTCAAACGTGAGGGTATCACGGATAGGGTTACCTTCTTGGTGGGAGACGCGATAACCCAGTTAAATTCCACAGAAGGAGAGTTTGATATCATCTACAACGATGTCGACAAGCACGGCTATCCTGCCGTCTATGATGCAGCCATCCCACGTCTACGTAAGAGAGGGTTACTGATTACAGACAACACCCTGTGGTACGGGCGAATACTTGAACCAAACAAGAGTGAGGATACACTTGGAGTACTCGAGTACAACAACAAGGCATTCAATGATCCACGAGTACTGAGTATGATCCTGCCCATTCGAGATGGTGTCTGCGTTTCACTGAAGTTGTGAGTCAATGAGATCTCCTGTGATGATGCAGCATGTACCCAAGTACATTTTCCAGGCATTTCGACAAGGAGATCTGCCATCATTCTCCTCAGCAAACGTGGTAGAACCTGAAAATGGGATCTCTTATATCCTGCCCACAGAGATAGGGGAGAATATCATTCTGGGATCGATGATCTACAGTATCCGCCAGATTGGCAGTTCAAAAGTTGCCAAATTGATTGATATTGAGATCAGTGAGCCTTACCGTGGCAAGGGATACGGCAAGCTCTGCGTAAATTGGCTGTTAAACCAGGCAAAAAGTAACGGGGCTGACTATGTGCAGCTCTTTGTATTCGAGCACAGACAGCCTGCAATGGGTCTCTACGCCTCTCTTGGCTTTGAAATCCTCAAGACAAGAAAGAATGGACTGACTATGATCCATCACCTCCGAGACTGATCGATACTTATTTCCTACCCGATCTCGGAGGTAATGTTTAAGATTATACAGTATAACCCCCAAGTATGCCCCACAAGCGTCTGTGGATACCCGGTCCCACCGAGGTATCAGAAAAGAATCTGATGGCACAGGCACAGCCTATGATTGGCCATCGAGAGTCCTCCTTCACCAAGCTCTACACAGGTATCACTGACAAACTCAAGGAGTTCTTTGAGCTGGAGGAGTCACACGTGATTGTTCATACCTCCTCAGGAACCCTGTGGATGGATATCACTGGAAGAAACCTGGTGAGGAACAAGGCACTCGCAGCAACCTGTGGTTCATTCTCAGAGAGGATGTATGAAACATTGCTTGCCTGTGGAAAAGAGGTGGATCAGTATGCAGCAGAGTGGGGAACTGCAACTAAACCAGATGCCATCATGGAGCATCTTGATGAAAGCCATGATGCACTGACCATTGTCCATAATGAGACCTCAACGGGGATACGCAATCCCACTACTGAGATTGGAAAGAGGCTGAAAGCCGAGTATCCCGAAACCATGTATATCATCGATTCAGTGTCTGCACTCGGCGGAGATATGCTCCTACCTGAGAAAGATCAGGCAGACCTGGTATTTACTGCAACACAGAAGGCATTTGCATTGCCTCCCGGGTTATCTATTGGTATTATCAGCCCTGCAGGATATGAACGGGCTAAAACTGTGGATAACCGCGGGAGCTATACAGATCTTGTCGGTCTAATTGATTACTACAAGAAGAAGGGTCAAACACCATCCACACCAGCGATATCACTGCTCTATGCACTCGATACTCAACTGGATGACATGTTGGAGGAAGGGCATGCCAACATATCAAAAAGACATGAGGAAATGGCCAAATTCACACGAACTTGGGTCCAGAAACATGGTATGAAGATGTTCCCAGAGGAGGGATATGAATCAATAACTGTGTCAACTATTGCCAATAACCTGGAAAAAAGTATTGCAGATCTCAACAAGGAACTTGCCACACGTAATCTCCATATCTCTAATGGCTATGGTCCCTTCAAGGAGAAGAATTTCAGGATTGGACACATGGGTCTGTGGACCATGAGTGATCTGAAAGAACTGCTGTGGCATATTGAAGAGATCTGGAACCTGTAGGTGACCGGCATCGATATCTCCAAGCTGTGGAAGCACAATCATAACGTCTCATTCTTGCTCGGCTCACGTCAGCTTGAATTCTGTGCCAGGTGTGGTGGAATGACTCTCGGCTTGGTTGCATGGGTATCGAGTATGATTATATTCAGTGGCCTTGAACTGATTGTTATGGAATCTACCGGATGGCAGATTGTTATCTATTGTGTGATCCTCACATTGCCTTATGTTGTCTTATGGTTGGTTCAGGCTGCAGGAAAATACCACAATACCAATACTCAACGATTTATCTCAGGACTCATTTTCGGAGGTGCTCTGGCTCTCTTTGCTATAAGATCGGATGCATATCTGATCACACTTCCTGCCGCTTTAATCTGGCAAGCGATAATTTTGTTTGGTGGGATGCGATTGAAGAGAGGAAGAAAGGTAGATTGGGATTGTGAATCTTGTCAGCCATCATTATTTTAGTCATCTTGATTTGAACAGGATTAATAAGAAGAAGACCTTCAGTAGCATATGGAAGAAGAGAAAGAAAAAGAGAAGGAGGGAAGAGCAACCAAGCTGGCTGATGGCATTGCTCAGAGCTATGAATCCGTTAATGGGATCATGAACAAGGCTGTATCGGAGTCGATCCGAGGTGCTGGCAAAATCATTGATGAGACACTGCGAGGGACAAAAGAGGGGTTTGACGAGGGTAGAGGTCCGCTGGCAAAAGTTGGAAAAGCCACTATTGGCACAGGGAAAGGACTTGTTAAAGGCACAAAAAAGGCAATAGAGCAGGTGATAGATACCGTCGATGACACCGTCAATGAGACGATTGATGGTGTAACCAAATCAACGGATGCGATTACACCTGATTTTGTGAAGAAAACAAAAGAAAATAAACAAAGAGAGTAATTCGATAAACCTCAGGGTGAATGAGTCTTTAAATATTCACAATCCTGTGATATCTCAGTATGAACCCGAAGTATGATTACAGACAGTTCTCTCGTATCAGACGAGTTGGATCAGTGGCATTCAATCCGCAAGATACAAGCAAAGTCTATTACCAGTCCAATACCCGTGGAAGACAGGATATCTGGATGCAGACACTGCCTCAGTCAAATCCAAAACAGCTAACTTTCGCAAATGACTGGTACCTGGGAGGATTTGGACTGACTGATGACGGAGAGTCAATCATATTCGTCGCAAATTACCAGGGAAACGAGAAATTACAAATTTTTGAGCTGCCTGCTACAGGTGGCATTCCACGAAGAATTACAAAAGACCTGGACAAGAGGTATTTCCCCGCACAAGGTGGTGATCTTGGCAATGGAAAGATGCTGATTTCCACCGACAGCTTTGGTACTACTATGGATGCAGGAATACTAGATCGTGAAACTGGTGAGATCGAAATGATAACGGCGACAGATACCAATTATTTTGTCAACAGCGTTTCACCTGACAAGAAATTCGCAATTATCGGAGAGCAACTGAACAACACCCACAATATCCTGTATCTCCTTGATCTCGATACCAGGGAAATGGAGAAAATCACACCTGAAGGAGCAGTGGCATTGTTTGGTCCCGCTGCATGGAAGGCAGATTCATCTGGATTTTACTTCACAACTGATTACCAGAGAGAATTCAGAGCAGGAGGATACTTCAGCCTTACTGAGCGAAAGTGGGACCTGTTGTTTGCACCCGAGTGGAATGTAGGTCAGATACTGGCAAGCAGAGATGGAAAATGGCTCTCGTACCTTACCAACGAGAGGGGCTATACCAGGCTTCACCTGACTAATCTGCAGACCGGGGAGAAAATTGACCCATCAAACTTCCCAACAAATGGTCTGATATTTGCAAATGAATTCTCCAGAGATGGAAAATACCTATCCTACGGCTATGAGGACTCCTCAAAAGTAACTGACATCCATATTATGAACCTGGAGACTATGGAAGAGAGTATCATCACAGATAACATGCTTGGAGGGATTGACCCGCAAGACATGGTCCACCCCGAGCTTGCGAGACTCACCTCTTACGAGGAGGACAAACTGGAATTCGATGTATTTGTCTATCGTCCAAAGAATATTGCACCAGGGGCAAAAATTCCCATGATGCTGTATATCCACGGTGGACCCGAAGCACAGTTCCAACCGGTGTATGCAAGAAATGGGCTGTTTCAGATCCTGCTCGATATGGGAGTGGCGATCACAGCATCCAATATCCGTGGATCCACCGGATATGGAATCTCTTTCCAGAAACTGATCCACAGGAAGTGGGACACCATCACCGGTGATATCAACGCATGTGCTGAGTACATGAGGTCTCTGGACTGGGTTGATAATGACAGAATGGGAGTTTGGGGAGGTTCATTCGGAGGCTATGCCACCCTCTGGGCAGTCACTCAACTTCCCGAGTACTGGAAGATAGGTATTGACCTTGTCGGACCATCCAACCTCATCAGTTTTGTAAAGGCTGTACCTCCCTTCTGGAGGCCCATCATGAAATCATGGATTGGTGATCCGATTGAAGATGAAGATGAATTGATCAGGATGTCACCCATAACCTACATAGACAATATCAGAGCTACCATGCTCATTGGACAGGGAGCAAACGATCCCCGAGTTGTCAAAAATGAGTCTGACCAGATTGTTGCCAAACTGCAGGAGAAAGGGCTTGAAGTGGAATACGTGGTCTACGATGACGAGGGCCATGGGTGGCAGAAGGAGCATAACCAGAAGGACTGGCGACACAAACACCTGACATTCATTGCCAAGCATTTCTTTAACGCAGAGTTACCAGTTCTAGAAGACGAATTCTCAGGATAGACTGACCTGTATTTCTCACTGATTTACATCATATTCTATGGATTGTATGACTCTTCCTGGAAATTGAATTGCCAGCTAATACCGTACGGATCATTGTAACGGGCAAACCACGCACCCCAGAAGGTCTTCTCCAGCTTGCTCAATGCAGTCCAACCCTGAGAATCTGCATTGGCACAGTACTTCTCTATCTTCTCTTTGTCCTCAATTTCGAGTAGAACTGAAATTTGCTGCAAGCCTGCGTCACCACTGCCTGTGTGATCACTCATATAAATCACCTGACCATCGATGGTAAACTCAGAATGCATTGTAGAATTCTCCCAGTCATAATTCTCAGGAAGTCCCATCTGGACACCTGACTCTTTCTCAAATGGGGAGTGCATTTTGACTTCGATATCAAAAACTTGTTTGTATTCTTCTAACGCCGCTTTGGCTTTAGCATTGGGAATGGCTAGATATGGTACTACTTTGACCATGGATTGAGACAGAATTTCATATTAAAATAGATAAGGTAACTAGAAAGTAACCAATACTTTGGGTCAAGATGTCAGATGCCTCTATTCTCGAGTTCGTGCAAGGAACTGTTTTGTCCTCTCCTCTTTGGGATTATCGAGCATTTCCCTGGCTTTACCCTGCTCCACAATCTTTCCCTCTGTCATGTAGATAGCCCAATCTGCCACTTCTTTGGCGAAGTTAATCTGATGGGTGACC
>JAEOUB010000150.1 GCA_016839545.1 Candidatus Kariarchaeota archaeon
CATGGGTCGTGCTGCCCGTAATGTCAAGGGCAAGGTCATCCTCTATGCCGATACCGTCACCGATAGTATGCGTAGAGCGCTGGAGGAGAATAACCGCAGGAGAATGAAACAGCAGCGGTACAACAAGAAACACGGTATCGAGCCCAAGACCATTGTCAAAGGCATGTTCTCTGTACTGGAGACACTCAGGCAGGTCAAGGGCATGCCAGAGCTGGAGGTCAAGGAGAACATGGAGGTCAAGGAGCTCTATGAGCTGATTGCTGACCTCAACGTGATGATGCAGGAGGCAGCAGACAACCTCGAATTCGAGCTGGCAGCAGAACTCAGGGATCAGGTACGTGACCTCAAGAAGCGATTGATCGTCGAGGAAAACTCTTGATTCTGTCTTCAAAGTGAACAGGATGACGCAATGGAGGAACTGATCAGCCAGCCATTCTCTGTCTCGGGTCTCAGCAGTTTTTATACCGGAGTACCTCAGGATGCGATTTTCAGTTTGAATGACCTTAATCATAACTTTAAATCAGTTGCAAATCAAGACAGCTATAGGCTCAGGTCTAGACGCCAGAGGGAAAATTCGTGGAAATACTGATGAACAATCGCCGACCAGTACCAGACCTCAACGACCCACAGCAGTGGATCTACATCGAGGAAGCCGATGAACATAACCTTAAGGCCGTCACCACACAGATTCCGCGTAATCGCTTCGTGGTGTTTACTGGACTTTCCGGCTCAGGTAAATCATCCCTCGCCATCGACACCCTGTTCAAAGAAGGTCAGCGACGCTTTGTGGAATCACTCTCCAGCTATGCACGGCAATTCCTGGGTCAGATCGAGAAACCCCGGGTCAAGACTATCCGTGGTCTGTCACCTGCCATCTCAATTGAGCAGAAGACAGCATCATCCAATCCCCGCTCAACAGTCGGCACTGTTACGGAGATCATGGATTATTTACGCATACTTTACGCCTCAATCGGCAAACCCCATTGTCCCAACTGTGGGAAGGAGATTGCAGGACTCACCTCCCAGGAGATTGTGGAGAGAATCATGGATAATGAGGAAGGCACTCGTTTCCAGGTTATTGCCCCCATTGTCATCCAGGACAAGGGTACCTTTGCTCCCCTGTTCAAGGAGCTGAAGAAAGAGGGGTTCAACCGGCTGATTGTCGATGGAGAGGCAGTTGAGCTGGATAATGGTATACCCGAGCTGGAGAAGTATTATCGACATGATGTCGCAGCGGTGATTGACCGGCTAGTAGTCAAGGATGGCATTGAGACCCGGTTGAACGAGGCAATTGAGACCTCGTTACGACGAGCTGACGGGCGTGTACGGATTGACTACCATCTCAAAGATGAGGTGGTCGAGAAGATCTATCATGAGCATGCTGGCTGTCTGGAATGTGGTATCTCAATTGGAGAGCTCAATCCACGGATGTTCTCATTCAACAGCCCCATAGGTGCCTGTGATCTGTGTACCGGTCTTGGGTTTGTCATGGATGTCGATCCCGAGCTGGTCATCGAGAGTCGCCATCTCAGCATCAACGAGGGTGCTCTGAAGACTTCAAGATCTCAGACACAGACTTGGACCAAGCGACGATTTGAGAGCATTCTCAATCACTATGGCTATGATCTCGACACTCCCCTGCAGGATCTCTCCAAGAAGGCATTTGATGCCCTGTTCTATGGTTCCAAGGAACCGATCAGAATGGTTGTCGAGGAGGACAAGGGTAATCGTAAATGGAAGTATGAGACTGAGAGGAAGACAGAGGGTATCATCAATACCATCAAGAGACGTCATTCTCAGACAAATTCTGCCAATGCTAGACGCTACTATGAGCAATTCATGGCAGAGTCTGACTGTCCAACCTGTAAAGGTCACAAGCTCAGGCCCAGCTCTCTGGGTGTGAGAATCAATGATTACAATATTATTGAGGTTACTGAATTCAGTGTTGCCGAAGCCCTGGATTTCTTTGCCTCTCTGGATCTCAATGATCGAGAGCAGCAGATTGCAGAGCAGGTGTACCGCGAGGTTCATTCCCGTCTCAAATTCATGGCTGATGTCGGCCTGGAGTATCTTACTCTTGATCGAAAAGCCTCAACTCTTTCAGGTGGTGAGGCACAGCGTATCAGGCTGGCAACCCAGATAGGCTCTAAACTGGTAGGTGTTCTCTATGTCCTAGATGAGCCCTCCATTGGCCTTCATGCACGCGACAATGAGAGACTACTGAGAACCTTCCATGAGCTTCGTGATCTGGGCAATTCAGTCGTGGTCATCGAACATGATGAGGAGACCATCAGGGCTGCAGACTATATTCTCGACTTCGGTCCCCTGGCGGGGATACATGGAGGGGAGATCGTGGTAGCAGGTACTCCTGAGGATGTTGCCTCACACGAGGTAAGTATAACCGGAAAATACCTCCGGGGAGATCTCACTATTGATATGCCCAAGAAACGAAGAATGGGAAACGGCGAGACAATCACGCTCAATGGTGTTTCTCATAATAATCTCAAGAATGTCAATGTTTCCTTCCAGCTTGGTGTACTCAATGTGGTCACTGGAGTTTCAGGTTCAGGAAAGTCCTCACTCATAGACGAGGTACTGTGGAAGATCCTATCAAGAGAGTTCCACAAGTCCACAGCACGACCTGGAAAATATAAGAGCATCACTGGTCTGGAGCACCTAGATAAAGTCATCATGATCGATCAGACACCGATCGGCAGAACACCGAGGAGTAATCCCTCCACCTACACCAAGGTCTTCGATCTCATCCGTGATCTCTTTGCATCGATCCCTGCTGCCAAGGTCAGGGGTTTTGACAAGGGTCGCTTTTCATTTAATGTCAAAGGTGGTCGCTGTGAGGCATGTTCTGGCAATGGCTACAACAAGATAGATATGTCATTTCTTGGAGATGTTGAGATCCTGTGTGATGTCTGCAAGGGTGCCCGGTATAACAGGGAGACTCTGGAGATCAAGTACAAGGACAAGAATATTGCAGATGTCCTGAATATGACCATCGATGAGGCCTACTACTTCTTCGAGAATGTTCCCAAGATAAAACAGGTCCTGCAAACCCTGCTGGATGTGGGATGCAGTTATATCAAGCTCGGTCAGTCATCCACCACACTCTCAGGTGGGGAGGCTCAGCGTATCAAGCTCTCAAGAGAACTCTCCAAGCGAGTGACAGGAAAGACTCTCATCGTTCTAGACGAGCCTACCACCGGGCTATCCATGCATGATGTCTCAAAACTCCTCGAAGTCTTGCACAGACTCGTTAACCGTGGCAATACAGTACTCTGTATCGAGCACAACCTCGATATCATCAAGAATGCCGATTATATCATTGATCTCGGTCCTGAGGGAGGAGAGCTTGGTGGAAAGGTCATTGCCAAGGGTACACCTGAACAAGTTGCAAAAGTGAAAAAGAGTTACACTGGTAAATATCTGAAATCTATTCTATAGTGATTTTATGCCTCTGTGGGATCATATGGTTTACCAATGTGTTTTGGAGGTCTTGCCCTTCCGATAAATCCAGCGAGTGCTAGAATTGACATAATGAAGGGTATCATCTGCAAGAATGGATTGGGCACCTCAAAGTCTCTTATACCAATATTCAACCGTATCTGAAGTGTCAGGAAATACCCGAAGAACATAGATGCAAAAGCTGAGCCTATTATAGTCCATTTACCAAAGATCATAGCTGCAAGAGCAATGAAACCTCTACCTCCCACAACTCCATCTCTGTACGCTGATACTGCAGGGTTCGTCACAAGAGCAGCACCGCCAAGTCCAGACATTGCACCGGACAGAATGACTGCAAAATACTGGTATGCTTTGACATTGATACCCGCTGTTGCAGCCGCCTGGGGGTGCTCTCCAATCACCCTCATTCGCAGACCATATTTGGTTCTGAAAAGCAGAAGATGGCAGAGAATGAGTAGCAGGAAGCTTAGATAGACGACTGGATGGTGAAGGTTGAATGCCTCAATAATATCGGGTATCTGTTGCAAGAAGTTGCCAAGTATGGGAACATCGTAGTAATTCTTCAATCGGATAAACTCAAGTATTGGACCAATTACCGGTTTTTCATAGATATTGATCCTGACCCATCTGTCAACTGTCTGGTAATTCTGGCTGTAAAACAGGTTAGAGAGAACTTCTGTCATTCCGAGCGCCAGAAGATTGATTGCCACTCCTGTGACAATCTGCTCAGCTTTCATTGTGATAGAGAAAAATGCATGGACAAATCCAAGAATAGCTCCTACAAGGATACCCATTCGAACTCCAGCCCAGTGGTCACCAGTATTGTAGGTGACAAATATAGCAGTCCATGCTCCCCATATCATTATGCCTTCCAGACCAATGTTGATTATTCCGACCCGTTCATTGAAG
>JAEOUB010000151.1 GCA_016839545.1 Candidatus Kariarchaeota archaeon
ACATCCTGACACTCACTGACCAGGGAACTGCAAAATTTGACCTGTTCATGCTCAGCCTGGCAGATCATCCCAAGCTGGATCGTATCATACACATTGTAGAATACTTCAGAACAGCTCCAGTTTTCAACTGAATACATTTCAAAAAATCTGATAATGCATGTCTTAATTGAGATTGACAGATTCTTCTTTTCTGGCAACAGTACCCAGCTTGGACAAGAGTGCCTCCACAGTCTGCTCTACCTTCTGCAGTGGCTTTGCAGCTGTCAGTGCCCATCCCTCACCTGTGTCAATCTGGTCGAAATCACCACGGGCAGTATAGATCTGGGGCATGATTGCTGTGGCATTAAAATCATAGAGCATGATCGATATAAGGTCGTTTGATGCCATATATCCCTGCCGACCACCGGCATTGACCACCATTGCAAAGTGCTTGTTGGCAGTGGTGCCACCAAAGAGATCGATGAAGTTCTTGAAGACGCCGGAGAAAGTGTACACGTAATTAGGATAGCCCAGCACATACGCATCAGCACGATCCATCAATCCGTAGATGTGTTCGACATCGGGGTATTCTTCAAAATAGGCTGACAGTGACCTGCCGTCACAGAATGGCAGTTTAAAATCTCGTAAATCGAGGTGATGGACTTCCAGCTCGTATTTTTCCAGTTCTTCCTTGACATGCCGGGTGACGACTGCGGTTCGGGAGTCTTTTCTGAGGGACGACTGGATGATTACGATGACGGGTTGTTCTGTCATATCATATCTTCTCCGGAATGGATAATATAGTCACTTATTGATAATTTATATAAAATCGGGTATGAGCAACTTCAGAGCAGTACTGTGGACAATGATCTATTATATGCTGGGGATCCACGATGGCTTCTATCCACTGTGGTCCCGGGGTTTCAAGTATTATCACGGCTACCTGATGGTATTCTATCTCTTGCTCATCTTTGTGACCCACAATCAGACCCGATATCAGCTTGTTCTTGCTCTGTTTCTGACCTATGCACTGAACGTTCTGGTATTTGTGCTACCAATCAATATCGGGTTTTTCCATCACCGTCTATTTTTCTGGATATACATCCCGTTTTTCATCCTATTCTGGTTGCTCTGGGATATCAGGAAGCTTCGTCACTTCGACAGTCAAGAACTACCATTTGATCAGGAAGAAGATACAGAGGGTTGATGTCCAGCTCTGTGATATGTGGATGATCGGTAATCAGTTTATCAAGTGCCAGTACCCTGTCTACCAGTCGATCCATATCAACTGAGAATCCTCCACGGTATCCATGCAGTAACCGATAGAATTTGAGCTGGGAGAGTGCATGGAGCACTGCTTCCCTGGTCGTAGGGCTGGGAAGGAAAATCGTATCATCTCTGTGCTCAACAAGGGTCCCACCTTCTCCAAGCAGGAGAAAGTGTCCAAACTGCTGATCATGAATTGCACCCAGGACAAGCTCCAGACCTCCTGAATAGTAGGGCTGCAGTTCAATCATACCATCGACTATCCCTGCACCAGCATAGATTGCCTGTAGTTGTTCCCATGCACTGTCAATTGTGGCAGGAGTGATATTGAGAATAACTCCTCCACTGTCGGTCTTGTGTGAGAAATCAGGGTGCTTCAATTTGAGAACCACGGCACTGTGAGAACCTGCCCATATCCTGGCCTGATCAATTGATGTGGTCAGAAGTGTATCAGGAAAATCAAACCCGTATGCCGTGAGAAGGCTTTCAAGATCTTCAGCACTCTTGCTTTCCCCTTCTAGATGCTCTTGGTTTGCCCCTGCAGATCTTTCTTTCCAAGTATGGTACCAATTGACCTGTGTCAATATCTCTGCAACCTCCCTCGTTGTCTGGTAGACCACCAGATTGTCAAAATGATCAAATTCAGCAAATTCAGGTCCGAGGTAGGCACAGATAATTGGTAGTTCCAGCTGGTCAACTGCCTGTAACAATTCCTCTGTCTCGATCAGGACGGGATGGACAATGATCAGCACGATTGTTGTTACTGCCGGATCATCCCTTATGGCAGTAATTGTGTCGATATAGCGGTCAATCCCGGCATCGGCAACAAGATCCAGGGGATTGGAGGCATTGCCCGATGGGGGTATGATCTGCGATAACCTGGTTACTGTCTCCTGCGATAGCTCAGCAAGTGTGACCCCAGCCTCAATCATTTCATCTGCTGCCAGTACTCCGGGTCCACCGGCACTGCTGATAGTGACAATTCCCGAGTGATTCCTCACACCAAACTTGGTGATGAACCGTGCCAGTGCCATCTCCTGCTCAATGGTATCTGTTACTATCACACCACAGTCTTGTAGTAGTGATCGTGTCAGTCGAAAATCACCTGCAAGAGCTCCAGTGTGTGAGCTCACTGCCCGAGATCCCTCAACGGTTCTGCCTCCCTTGACCACAATCACGGGTTTCTTTCTCGAGATCTCAGTCAGAATATTTCTCATCTTCATGGGCTGAGAGAATGATTCAAGGTATGCAGTGATCACCTGGGTTGACGGATCCTGGCCCAGGTACTCCAGCACATCCACCTCATCAATATCAAGCTTGTTGCCCAGCGATACAAATCCTGAGAAGCCCTCACTCACCAGGCTCTCCTGAGCCACCACCACAATTGATCCTGACTGGGAGATAAAACCAACAGAGCCTCCAGCAATCGGAATGGGAGAGAAGGAGGTATTGGCACCCGGTGCAAAACTGCCCATGGAATTGGGTCCCAGGACTCGGATACCATGTCCTCGTGCAATCTTCAGGATGTCCTCCTCCTGCTCGGCACTGAATCCAGCTGTGATCACAATCACTGTCCTGCAGCCATTGGCTCCCAGCTCATCAATGACTGTAGCTGCCAGTTTTGGAGCAGTCAGTACCACACCAAGATCAACCGGTGGCAACTCAGCAATGCTTTTGTGGACTTTCCTGTTCTCAATCATGTCAGCATTGGGATTGACCAGAAATATCTCACCGCTGTATCCTGATGCCAGAAGATTGCCAAGTATCATATGTCCCAGCGAGGGGGCTGTACGTCGCATACCAATCAGAGCTACCGACCGGGGGGAGAACAGTGGGGCAAGAGTCACAGTCTCCACTCAAGCTGTTCTCAATATAGCTCTGTGGTGCCCCACGGGTATTTTGCCTCATTTCTCTCCAATTCCGTGAAGCCGTCCACATATTCTACTTTGACATTTCTCAATTCTGCTTCCACCTAGATTTTTAACTCCACCCCACTTCTACAGGTTCATGACCCGCAATGGCATCCTAGCTGGGATGGCCACCTCTGTCGTATTTGTGGCCATTCACCATATCCTAATCGATCCCATCTGGTTCATCCTACCTATGGCACTGATATTCGGAGCACTCACTGGCTGGGGGCTTTCTGCATCAGAGCAGCATCTCTTTGAAGAGAGCACCTGGATGACCACTATCAAGACACTACTGCTGTACCTGATACCGGTTATCCTCCTGGATGTGGCAATTGCACTCTTTGTAGATCCAATCTTCACCTTTGAGGAGGCAAGTGATCCCACTACTACCGGAACCCTGCTCGGCACTGCATTCTCAATTGTGATACCCTATGCCATTGTATACGGAGCTATTCAGGGAACTCTGCTCGGCAGATCACGTGCAGATTATACCACCTCTATCGGTACCAACCTCGCCATTCTTGCAGGGATTGCCCACAATTTTCCACTATTCAACCTGGTGGAGGCTGACAGCTCTGTTGCAGGGATTCATCTGCTGGCATTTGTCCTCCTGCTGCTCCTGATGACATCCTATGCAATCCTGCTGAGGCTGATCAACCGTATCACAACCTAGCAGTGCAAATAATGACAATCCCGGAATTTGATGTTGCGAAATACAACTCGTGAGTACAAAATACTGCAATATTGAGATCACTTCAAATATTCTAGGCACCCTTCTTGCTATCTAGAGGCTCATCATATGAAAATTCGATTTGAGGATACACCCGAGCTGCTTATTGCCGGTGTCTCCCATTACGGTACACTGAAAGGAGAGGGCTGGGAGTCAACCAACAGTATTGGCCATACATGGTCCAGGTTCACACAGTTTATCGATGCCAACCCCGACATCTACAACACTTCGGCCAGGGACAAGAACCGCGATTTTGAGATCCATCTCTGGCAGGAGAATCACTGGCTAGATACCAAGGAATTCCAGGTATTTGTCGGTTACCAGATCTCAGCTGACAAGATCGGAGAGATACCTCCCTACATGGATATCAAGGTTCTTCCAGCCACTACCTATGCTGTTCTCGCTCTGGAAGGTGAGGAGATCACCACCTGGGAGCAGACCCTGGACCGCAAACTTCCCAAGGACAAATATCCTCGTCGCAAATTTGCATCAGGCACTGAATACGTTGTACAGATCTACACCAAGGAATTCAAACTCGACAGTATCGAGTCATCAACCCTGCAGGTACTCATTCCCCTCGATCCCGTAGTACAGCACATCACTGCCAGCTGACAGCATTCCTCGGTAATTCCTTTCTCAGTTTCTTCAGATACCGGTGATAATCCACCTCGGTATTGTGCCGCACACTGTCAATATACTTCTCCTTGATGAGATCAATCTCTTTCTCAATCCGCTTCTCAATGTCTTCTGGCAATGTATAGGTACCAATCACATGATTGGCAACAAGTTGTGCCTGGGTGTCGGAGAGGGGCCAAATACACCCCTGTGGCTGCGTCAATCCGATCACGGCCATATTTTTGAAGCGAGGATGGAATATTTTCAGATAGAGGTCAACATCTCCCTCTGAATAGTCTAGTTCGGGATAATCAAAGAAGGGAAAGGTGATCTTGTAGCCGGTGGCAGTGATGACGGTATCATACTCCTCTGCAGTACCATCCTCAAAATGAACTGTCTTTCCATCAAACCTGGCGATATTTTTGCGAGGATGGATATTCCCGTGTCTGAGATGATACAGCAGCTGTGTGTTGAGGATTGGATGGGACTCTGTTGGATAATGGTCGGGTTTGGGGAGCCCGTAGGACTCCATGCTGCCAACAACCAGCTTCAGGGCAAAACGTTCCACACGTTTGAGAATGATCTCGGGTATCCATCGCAGTCGTGCATGAAGGTTATCCGGAGTCAGGCCCCACAGCATATGTTTGGGAACCACCCAGTAACCTCGTCGCCACGATAGTGATGCCAGCTGCGCATGACGTGCAATATCCACAATGATATCACATGCAGAATTTCCCGCACCGACAACCAGTACCCGCTTGTCTTTGAAAGGCAGGTGTGTCTTGTAAAAATGAGAATGCATGTACTCCCCGGTGAACTCACCCTCAAAATCTGGATAGCGAGGGTTCCAGTGGTGGCCTGATGCCACAACCAGGTAATCAAACACCTCGACGTCACCACTGTCAAGTGTCAGCTCCCATTTTTCCCCATCAACCTGTTCTGCTTTCTCCACCCGGGTGTTGAACTGGTAGTACTGGGTTACCCCAAAGTGGTCGGCATAGTCTCGAAAATATTTCAGCAGCAATCTGTGACTTGGATAATCTGGATAATGGTCTGGCATGGGATAATCATGGTACTGTGACCAGTTCTTTGATGAGATGATGTGTGAGGTCTCATACACCGATGAATGTGCGGGATCGGGTGTGAATATCCAGTTTCCACCAACCTCTGCATTGGCATCGTAACCCACAATATCTGTCAGCCCCACCTGCAGCAGGTGCTTGACTGCAGTGATCCCGGATGGACCGGCACCAATAACACAGACTCTCATAATTTCTCACACTGACCGTGCTTTATATTGATTTAGCAATTCACAAGTTAACAAATCAGCCAAAGTGCTAATCTCTTGACTCAAGACTTTACAGCTATCATTCTCAGAGTACCTGTGCTTGACATTGTCTTACCTTCAGAGGCAAATAACAACTACAGGGGACATCCTGCATCCCTCTACTTCTTTATTCTGATAACAACTGTCACGGTTCTCAGGAGCCTGGCTCATATTCTGCTTCCTGATGGAGGTGCGGAGAGCATTGCCACCATCGATATTGATGTGGGAGGCAGAGAAGTTATCATCCTGATATTTGCCTACTGGGGTCTCTCACAGCTGTTATTGGGTCTCTTCTTTATCCTGGTGATTATCCGCTACCGTAATCTCATCCCGCTGATGTACATCCTCATATTTCTCGAATACACACTTCGTCTCATAATTGGTCAGTTCAAGTCGATTGAGACACAGGGTACTGCACCTGGAGCCATCGGCAATCTTATCCTGCCAGTGATAGCAGTGATCTTCTTCCTCCTCTCAATCAAGTCACAGGATACATAGGTAATATTATTCTGTTCCCAGCCCACCCAGCACCTTCAGTTCCCTTCCACCACGTGGAGGTTCTGCCAGCAGTGGCATTGCCTGACCTACCAGCTCGCTCACCCCATCGATGCTCAGTGAATTGCCATGATCTTTTTTTGACTTCCAAACCTCGTAGACCCAGATCAGATCATCATTCTCAGGATCCTGAGACACGATATACACAATTGCTCCTTTGGCAGATCTCATCAATTCTGCTGCTTTCAACAGGATCTTGGCCAGTTCCTTGCCTTTTCCCGGCTTTGCAATCAAATCTGCAGTCAGACCGTATTTGGACATAGTTTCACAGCGTCGTGCTCATATTTAATTATATATCATGACTACAGTTTCTCTCGAAGGATACGATCAATCTCAGTATCTGATAATCCAAGCATTAGCAGGATCATCGACACATCATTCTCTGTAACTCTGCCATCTGCCACCTCTGAGGCAATCTCCTTGGA
>JAEOUB010000152.1 GCA_016839545.1 Candidatus Kariarchaeota archaeon
CATGGCTCTCCTCGACGATTTTACCTGAAGTGGGATCGACAAATCCCAGAAGTGTAATGGGATCGGAAGTGACAATAGCCTCTCCCTCTACCTCGAATTCCTGGAATGATCGCAGAGAACGTGCGGTGTACTTCACTGGAACATCGCCTCCACACATTCCTTCAGTGGTAAAAGGTAAGTCGGGATCCCATTGAGACTGGGAGCTGGGATATAATGTGCCGCCTTGATAGAATTGGTCAGGACGGACTTGAAGCGGTCCTTGTCATACTTGAAGACCTCGGGACAGGTATCTGTGACAAACTTGACTCCTGCGGCATTGAGGACCTTGAGGTAACCACTCTTGTCGGCAATTGCCTTCTGAGCACCGGAGGAAAAGAGCCAGAACTCCTTGTCAGTTTTCAGAGTTCGACCTCTGACTAACTTGGCAACTGCTGCGATCTCCTCAAGATTGGCATTGGGACAGCCGATAACTGCAATATCTGCAGGTTCTGTCGGTCGAAATCTCTCGTAGGTCTCCTTCACCATATCTGGAGTAACAGTGAGACTGTCCTCGATGGTTCCCTTAGGTATGAGATCCTGCTCAGGCGTGATACCCTCAACATGATAGAGCTGAGTGCCAAATGATGCAAGTGCAGCACCCAGTGCCTTGAGATCCTGGGGTCGGGGATTGCTGATGCCTCTGAATACAGGAATGGCACCAAATGCAAAGGAATGCTTGGAAAATCCCTTACCCACGATCTCACCAAGTATAGAATAATCAGAGTACTCATCAATTGCTGCATCCACAGTGACCTCGACATTGGGGAGACGATGCTACTCGAGATGAAAGCCGTAATAGGGCGTCTTTCCGGTAATGGCAGCTGAGAGAACAGTCAGACTGTCTTCTTTGTTGGTGTGTGCCCCGAAAAAGGAGTTGGCGAATGTGACTGCGCTCGACTCAGCCCACGCCACATGCTGCCCCTTGGTCAACAAATGGGAAAAATCATAGGGCGTACAGCTACAGGTAGTGGCCACCTCCATTCTCTCAAAATTATCAAGTATACGAAATTGCTTGGTGGCAAAATCAAGATCGATATAGAGTTCCTCGTAGTTCTCCCGGTCCATTCCACAGGGATTAAGTGTCGAGGGAACTGTAACTGTTGCTCCTTTGGAGACAAACAGGTCCAGCTGATCGATGAGTCCATCACCACCGGTGAGATAACTTACCCCTGAGATATGAGCAGAGGCAATATCTATCAAACGGGGTGCCTCGAAAAACTCTCCCACATCCACCAGGAGTGACATAGCAATCTGCTTGCCCTCTCCCATCTCTCCAGCCAGCATGGCCTCCTCTTCTTTTGTCAGATCCACAAGAGGACCCACTGTGCAGAGACCATAAAATCATCGGTGCTACATGAAATTCCTGACAATTCCGGGACATCCGAACGTCGATACTATCAGTTTTATTCATGACCTCAAAAGTGGGAATGTGAGCGAGGAGCCTGAGCATGGAGAGGAACTCTGGGGAGATGCTCCCTACAAGAACGCCTTCCTGATGGAACATAAGGCAGCCTACGTCAAGAAAGACAAGAAATACGCTCAGCAGGCCAGGGACAGTTGTATCCTGTGCAATATCATCACAGGAGACGAGACCGAGACGGCATTCATTGTCTATAAGGGCCGGCACAATATCATGGTGCTCAATTTATATCCCTATACTGCCGGCCACATTCTGCTCGCTCCGCTTAGACATATGACTGGCTACGAGGAGCTGAATGCCGATGAACTGGCCGAATTTTCCGAGCTGTCACAGAAGGCACTGCGAGTGCTTCAGATATATGGTCGAACGGAGTCGTTCAATGCCGGTTGGAACCAGGGCCAGTGGTCGGGTGGCTCGATCAAACACTTTCATCTACACCTGGTACCGAGGTATCGTACAGATATCAATTTTATCGATATCATTGGCAAGAGCCGCACAGTGCTGCATCCCTTGGAGGATGTGGAGGCAGAGCTGAAGAGGTACGAGCCCTATTTTGCCGGAGAGAAAGAGCTGGAAGAAATTCAATGATAGATGATACAAAAACTTGCAATCAATATGCGTGTAAAATGTTTATAACCCGTTGAGCTATGCGTGGGTAATGAGATCAGCAAAAATCGTTCTGACACTGCTACTGCTGCTGGCAGTGGTCGCACCACAGGGAGCATCAAGTGTGATCACCCTGGATGTGACCTACAGCACATCCTCGACCGTTACCAATGGCAGCTATGTGCAGCAGGTGGCAGTGGTGGCAGATTACTACACCTACGAGTACTTCAATTTCAATGTCTCTGCAGTGGAGGCAGCCATCGAGGAGATGTTTGTCGTGGGTCAGCAGGTCTATGCACCCACGGTGTTTGCTCTGCAGCTGTCACATGTCATCATCCAGGACAACAAGACCATCTCGGATAGCTACCGGGGTGCAGTCCAGTTCAGAAACGGGACTGATCCCGGTGTTTATGACTGTGATTTTCGAAGCAGTAATCTGACCTCGGAGTGTGTGATTGATTACCAGACTCACCTTGGCCTTTTCAGAAACTTCAGGACGGATTTTGCAGCCAACCTGACAGACATTGATGCCTTCATGCAGGTATCTGCAGTCAATTTTGCTGATAGTGTGCAGGGGCTTGCCTATGTCGATGCAGTGGGG
>JAEOUB010000012.1 GCA_016839545.1 Candidatus Kariarchaeota archaeon
GACCCTTTTCCTGAAAAGGTCATAGTGGTAAGCATCAGTTCATGTGGGGTCGGTTTCTCAAGAAACAGATGTATCCTGTTATCATTATCAAGCATGGTCAGCCCGAATTGACCCGGTTGTTCTACAGGTTTGAGACAAATCGTGGCAATTGGTGAGGGCGAATGGCTCTGGTGGAAATCAATAGCTGCTTTGAGATCCAGGTTCGTGACAATATCTGCCATGGTCACTACAAAATTACGATCAATCAGATCCAGTTTTATGAGTTCACGAACTGCATCGGCAGTATCCTTGGGATCTATTTCGGGAACCAGGATCTCGGTATCGCCAAAATATCCCGCTTCCTGTCTCTCCTCAATCCAGGATCTGATCATATCCCCTTTGTATTTTACTGCCACAATGATCTTGTTGATTCCAGCATCCTTGATCAACTGGATCGCGTAATCAATCATTGGGCGATTTCCAATCTCGATCAATGGTTTGGGACGTTCTTTGGTCAATGGAAACAGTCGACTTCCCACACCACCAGCAAGAACTACTGCCAACCAATCACTCATGGATATCAACTTGAAATTCTAATCATCCTTACTTAATATTGAGGTGCAGAACAAAATGATTTGATTAGACAAATGTTGTGGACCACCATTTTTCAGTCACTTGTTTTGGTCTGAACCACTTCATTATAGGCTTCAAGCCATGTTAATGCGTTTTTCTTCCATGACCAATCCGATTGCATACCTGCGAGCTGAATACCTCTCCAATGATTTTTACGATCGTCAAAGGCGCTCTTTGAATTTCTCAATGCCGCAAGCAGCTCTTGTGATGAGAAATTGCCAAAAAGGAAACCAGTGACATCTTCCTCAACCGTGTCTGCAAGTCCCCCGGTACACCTAACCACGGGTACTGTGCCGTATCTCATACTGTACATCTGAGTAAGTCCACATGGTTCATACCTACTTGGAATGACGAAGGAGTCCAATCCTGCAAACATCAAATGACTCAGCTTCTCATTGTATGTCAGAAAAATTCCAAAAGAGTCAGGGTATCTCGTTCTGAGCTGTCTGAGTTGCTCTTCGATTTTCTCATCTCCAGTACCAAGTATAATCACCTGGAAACCCTCCTGCATTAGGTCAGGAATAATGTCCACAAGGATGTTGACCCCCTTCTGATAGACCAATCGCGTCACAATTCCCACGGTATAAGCAGAGGGATCGACTTTCAAGCCTGCCTCTTTCTGGAGTTCTGTCTTGTTATGGATTTTATCGTCTAGAGAATCTGGTCCATATTGTCGATGCAGAAATTGGTCTGTTTGAGGATCCCATTCATCGGGATCAATCCCATTGAGTATACCCTTGACTGGCAATCTATGTGTGGTCATATCTCTCTCGAGTCCGTAACCGTATTCTGGTGTCATGATCTCTTTTGCATAGGTTGGACTCACGGTGGTGATAAGATCTGGATGCAGTATCCCCAGCCGAAGAAATCTGAGTGTTTGCACCTCCCCGGGATCGGCGATCGGGTCGATGTATGTGGAACTCAATCCAGCTTCTCTCAAGTAGGCAGTAGCTATGTTTCCCTGATATGCCAAGTTATGGATCGTGAATATACTGCGATAATTAACACCTGCCTGTTTGAGAAAAGCCATCACCGGACCTGTGTGCCAATCATGAGCGTGGTACAGGTCTGGTTCAAAGTCTACATGATTGTGGAGGTTGACTGCAATCCAGCAGAATGTGGTGAACCGGTCTCCCAGGTCTACCTCCTCTCCTTTCTCACCATAGGCAGTTCCTGTTTGAAATATCTCGTTTTTTACAAGATATACAGGAACCTCGGATCCGGGTATAACAGTCCTAAAGACCTTACACTCCCTCTCTTTGTAGTCTCTGAAGCTTATGGCCAAATCTGCAATTTCATTATTCTCGATGAAACCATAGTATGGCAGAACCAGCCTGATGTCTGTTCCCAGCTTGTGTAGTGCCTTTGGTAGAGATGCACTGACATCTGCCAATCCACCCACTTTTGCAAAAGGGGCAAGTTCTGCAGTAATCCACAAGACCCGCATCAAATTCCAATCATTTACTGTAAAGTTAAGTTCATAGGTTTACAACTAGTTTCTCGACAGTTGAACTGCAATTAATTGATTATTTTTAGAACTAGTATTTTGCAGAATCATCTATGAAGAGTCGATTATCATCTTTGAAGGTAAGGTACATCTCTTGGCGTCAGAAAGAGGACTATCGACTGAAACTAAAGAAAAGGGGACGGATTATCATGTATGGGTCCTTCCTGATCCTGCCGATCACAGTGCTCTGGCAAGTTCTTGTTTGGGGTCTTCCTGAAGATTATGATTGGCCGATTTTCTGGATACTGTTTTTAGTTCTCTCCATGGAGCTTTTCTTCCCCCTCATTATCCTGTTCTCACTTACCACAGGTGAAAAACCAAGGAAGCTTCAACTGCAATATACAGAGTATATCTGGGAACTGCTGGTTCAATATTACAGGGAACGAAGATACACCAGTATCCTGGAAGAGAGTGAATCTAAGATCGAGATTGATATTGCGCAGTCAATGACAGTTCAGGGAGTTACATTGAGTCATGATGGAGAAACTATCCTGCTTGATGTTCCTGATAATCTTTGCAAACACGTCTGTACATTTTTGAATACTCAGGATTTAGAGGTTCTCGTTCTAGAATAGGATGTTTTTACTCTTTTGAAACCACCAGTTTCACTTAAAAAATTATAGTATTTTGCTTCAACCTCACTACATTTGTAAAGATTTAAATCTGCAAAATCACAATTAAAACCGTGGGGAAAGAGGAAAATACAACAATATGGCGATCTATACGTCAGCTTCTCACCTTCTCAGCTGTAAGTTCTACTGGATCCGCAATGAATCTGATATTTATTTATCTGACAACAGGTCTCTATAATGATCATTTACGCTTTCTTACCGCCTTCCTAATCCAGGATACAAACAACTTCTTCCTCAACAGAAGATTCACCTTTGAAAAAACGGGCAAGAATGTCTTTATAGAGTATATCAAGTTCCTAATGACCACAGGTTTTGGAGGAATAATCTATGTTTTTCTCTCAGTTGGACTCATGAATATGTTTGGGTTACAGGATGTGGTAGCGGGTTTCTTCTCCATGCTGGTCAGTGGATTGTTTAACTTCATGATAATCAAGTTCTGGGTATTTAGAAAAGAACATCCCAGGGTCAAACATGACGCAATTGAGGTTGAAAAGATTCAATCCACAATCTAAGAAAAGTGTAGTCTATTCAACCGTAACGCTCTTCGCCAAATTTCTCGGCCGGTCTGGATTTTCACCTCGCAGCACACTTGTGTAATATGCCATAAGTTGTTGTGGGATAATATATGCGATGGTTGAACAGTACTTGGAGTATCCTTTGGGGATCTCGAAATAGTGTGATAGTGTTTCCTTCATTTCCTCGTCATCTTTCTCTATCACTCCAACAGTAGTGGCACCGCGTGCAGCCATTTCTTGAACTGCACCCATCATCTTGTCTCGGGTGATATCATTTGGAATGGTAAATACAACGGGGTAATCGTCCTCCACGAGTGCGATGGGTCCATGTTTGGACTCACCAGCTGGATAGCCCTCTGCATGAATATAGCTGATCTCTTTCATTTTCAGAGCACCTTCAAATGCTACAATCTGAGAGATCCCTCTTCCCAGGTAGAAGGCAGAGGTTTTGGTAGTGAACCATTTGGCCAGATCTCGTGCCTGAGCCTCTGTATGTCTGACAATCTCTCCCACCGTTTTCGGCAAGTTATTGATCGCAGCTTCAAATTCCGTCAATTCGTCATCTGAAAGGCTGGCATTCCGTTTGGCAAGAGCATATGCAATTCTCCAAATGGCATATGATTGTGCAACAAATGTCTTGGTTGCAGCTACTCCTATCTCCGGTCCTGCATGAATATACAGGGTCAAATCAGCAATCTGAGTCAACGTTGAACCGGTGACATTCACCACTGCAATGAGTGTGGCACCGTTTGCTTTGCCGTCTTTGACTGCTTTGATCGTATCGAGTGTTTCACCTGATTGCGAGACTGCAATAATTACTGTCCTCTCATCAACTATGGGTGATACGCTGTTCCACTCAGCAGAGATGGCAGGAATTACAACTTTCTTTGCCAGCTGTGGGAAGGTGTGCAATGCGGTGAGTGATGCATAATAGGCAGTACCAGCCGCTACCATCACTACTTTCTCAGCTTTGGAAATAATATCAGCTGCCTCATCAAAGATCTCCACCTGGGTTTTGAGCTGTGTTTCCAGGACTTTAGCCTGCTCGTGGATCTCTTTGAGCATGAAATGTGGGAAACCACCTTTCTGTGCGGCCTCAGCATCCCAGGTTACCTCATGGGGGCGTCTCTCAACTTTCTTGCCTGTCTTGGTATTTTTTATCTCCAACCTACCAGGCTCGAGTATTGCCAGTTCATCATCTCGAAGAATAATGACCTCTCGTGTCCAGGGTAGGAAAGCAGGGATGTCACTGGCACAGTACATGGCATCCTCGGTGATACCAATCACCAGTGGGTTGTCTCTTCTCAGGGTATAGATACGGTTGGGTTCGTCAACAGATGAGATGACCAGTGCAAATGTACCCTCGATTCTGGAGACCATGATATCTATTGC
>JAEOUB010000153.1 GCA_016839545.1 Candidatus Kariarchaeota archaeon
CCTCAATCTCTTGCAAGACGGGTTTATGTCGGTGTATCCCAGCCACACCTATGTCTGAGAAGGCCTTTGCTGCCACCCCAAAGTATTGAAGAGATAGAAGTATCTCTTCCACAATCGGTTGATCAGAAGTTCCCCCCGATAGGATTGCAACTTGAGATTTTTTCTCTTTTGCATTCCAGTCTCTGGTTGATATTACCATTGTCCGGCTATAGGGGTCAACTGTGTGAAAAAGACTATTCTGTGCCACATAGTCTATCACAGAGCTGAATTGTTGACCTACCAATCGTGTTACAAGGACAGTATCCGACTTCTCCAATGATCTCTGGATTGCCAATAGAAGGTCCTTAACAGTTTTAGGTTCTGCAAGAATAGCTTCCGGTATGCCGGTTCTATCTTTTCTGTGATGATCGAAATTCACTGTCATTGTCTATAAAGCTCCCTGTAGACTATATCTTCCACCTCTAGGACCGTTTTGTTCTCCCGTTCTGCAATTTCTTGGAGATCATCAAATTCCACTTTCATCCGAGCACCATGTTTGACTCTCACCCTGCATTCACCTCCCAACGCTGAGATATTGAGTACTTTCTCTTCAACTTCCCTATTCCCAATGTGTCGATCTACCCTAAGTACCCTAACTCCAAGTGTGCCTGTCAAGCGGATGATTCTCTCTGCCAATTGATCGATCTCACTTTGTCGACAAAGGACTCGTAGAGTGTACGCAGGTCTGTTCTTCTTCATTATAATTGGAACCATGGAGACATCCAAAGCACCATGATCAAGTAAATCTTGAAAACTTCCACCCAGTATCTCTCCCGAGACATCATCAAGATTCGTCTCAAGAATTGCAATAGATGACGGTGTGGATACAGTACTACCGAGTTGAAGGCGAAGCATATTCTTTCGGTCGTGAAATTCCTTTGTGCCATACCCTACTCCCTGGGATGTGAACACTACGGAACTTGATTGAGATAAATTACTAGATATCGCTGCAAGTAAAGCAACCCCTGTGGGTGTGGCAGCCTCTCCCTCCGGGCCAATGATTGTTGGTAATTCAAATCTCTGCAGGATTTGCCGTGTTGCAGGTGCAGGTACAGGTAGGACACCATGCTGTGTCTTCACTGTTCCACTTCCTGTCGCTATAGGGTGAAGGTTGACCTTCTCAATACCCATCCTGTCCATGAGATAGCAAACACTGAAGATATCGAATGCAGTATCAAGAGTACCCAGCTCATGAAGGTGGATGTCTTTTGTTTGATGAACCTCCATCTCGGCCTCGATGAGGATATCTATTGTCTGGATTGCCATTTTCGAGAATACTGGGGAGAGATTGCTGACAAGAGTTTCTAAGAGTGATCTGAGCTGGTTACCCGTCAGTTTCTGTGTTTCATTTGATAGCTCTAATCGTTTTCCAGGCAACACGTTATCCTCAATATGATGTAGAGTGAATTCGAGGTGATGCTCAGTAAAGATCGCTTCGAGATCTCCCGTATCACCTGCCAAGTCAGCAAGGGCTGCTACCAGCATGTCACCGGATACACCTGCAACTGAGGGGTTGATCTCAAGAACTTTCACCAAGAGAGGATGAAATTCCGCCTATAACTTATTTTGTTTTCCTTCACTCTTGATTGACAAACCATATCAAGTTGTAAAAAGCCCAACGTGTATGTTAAACGAGGCAAGACACTCAGATCGTGCACCTCCAGCAGTTGGTGCATATCCTCATGCACGGGCTGTGGGAGATTTCCTCTACCTCTCAGGGGTGGGACCAAGAAAGAAGGATTCATCTACCATTCCTGGTGTTGAACTCAATGCGGATGGGACAATCAGCTCCTATGATATTGCAACACAGTGCAAAGCTGTCTTTGAGAATGTCAGGTATATCCTGGAGGACTGTGGCTCATCACTTGAGAAGGTGATTGATGTCACTGTATTTCTCACTAACATGAAAGATGACTTTCCAGTATTCAATCCTCTCTACAAGGAATTCTTTGGAGATATACAACCTTGCAGGACAACAGTAGAGATCAATGCTCTGCCTACTCCAATTGCAATTGAATTGAAAGTCGTTGCACTTCTTTCCTAGTCGTCTATTGCACTTAGTTTCTCTTTAAGCATCTCTTTGAGTTGATCTTTACTCTTAGGAGCTCCTGTTCTCTCTGGTACCTTCTCCTCTTCCTTCTCAGGTTCAGGATCAACCATTTTACCTAGACCTTTCTTCAGAAATGCGAGTCGCATCTCCTCGGCAGTAGTCTTCGGTTTCTCATCCTCCTCCGCATCTATTGTTGCTTTCGGCTCATCCTTGGGTACAGGTGCCAGTTTCACTGCTTGTCTTGGTTCCTGGGTAGGGGTTGGCGCAAGTTTCACCGCTCTTCTTGGTTCACTGGACTTCATCGGAGGTGCTGAGATTGTGTCAGGTTCTGATAATGTCGGATCAGAAGATCTGTACTCCGGCTCAGGTGCCGATATCTCTGGAGTAGGACTGGAGATCTTGGGTTGCGGACTGGAGACAGTTGGCTCTGGAGTCCTCTTCTGCTCCCTCTTAGCCTCTTCATAGATTTCTGTGACTTCTCGAGGTGTGAAATCAAGGATCTCTGAAAGGAGTCCGAAAAGTTCTCCAAGAATTTCATACATGTTGGACGCATGATCCATGATGAAGAAGGAGATGGAGTCTCCCTGAGATATCTGGGAGAAGATAATCTCAAAATAGTCAAATTTCAGATGACCCAGTCCATCTTTCTCAATCGTGTCAGGCAATGCCTTGAAGAATACTTCTGGCTCCATCTGAGATACAATCTCGCTCAGTGTCTGGTAGTCTTCTGCTACTCTTGGATTACGGGATATTGTCATCATTTGGGCTCCTTTGGGATTATACAGGGCAATACCTCCAAGAAACCGGTTACCAGTCATGCATGTACCTACCATAGCATAGATAGTTTCGAATGCATCCTGACCAAGCGTGAGCTCATCTATATCGAATTCACAGACATACTCACGTTGTGAATTTGAAAAATTCTCGAAAAATTCGGAACCCACAATAGAGACATCGTAGTGGTACAATATAATTGTTTAGCTTTCCAAGTTACTAACTTTGACTCGAAAGATAGGCATCCATGTCAAATGGGGTGGCATCTTCCATGTATGTACCACATTGACTACAGGTTCTTCGATCTGAGTCAAAGAACTCCTTCATTAGTGGTGGTAGTTCAGTGACGATATTGTTGAGATCAAACTCCTTGTCCTCCAAAAGATTATTGCAATTCTCACAGTAATAATGCAGATGATCCTTCTCCCCACGGAGTGCTTTTGCCTCGAGTACCAGTCCCCAAGAACCGGCGGGTCTCTGTGGTGAATGGATTGTCTCTCCAGGCATCAAGAAAATCTCGCCTTCCTTGATAATCGCATCATCATTGTAGAGCTTGCCATCCTCTCCTTTTCTCTTCATCTGAAGTACCATGTCACCTTTTACCATGAAGAAGAATTCAGGTCCGCGGAAGTGATAATGATAGTCGCGTCGTGAGTTAGGCCCACCTACAGCCATCACAATCCAGTGATCGTCTTCGTAAATCATTTTGTTGCCGACTGGCGGCTTCAAAGTGTCCTTGTTCTCCTCGAACCATCCTTTCAGGTTAAATACAGGATTTACAGGCATACAATCCACTATTTGCAGTGATTTCATAAATCTTGTTCAGCTCGAGAGAAAAGAAGGTCAAATCGTGATGAGATTTCGTAGCAGACTTTGCAGTTCTACCACTATTTCGTCCATATGTCTTTAAGATTGACTGAGAAGGGATAGCTGTGGAGCCGATTCGAGTCCGGGATATCATGTCTTCCCCAGTGGAGACTATCAGTGGTGATAATCATACCATCAAGGATGCAGCGGTCTTCATGATGCGGAAGAATATTGGCAGCCTGATTGTGATCAAGGCGGATGAGGGGACTTCTATCATCACAGAAAGAGATATTGTTCGGGCAGTGGCGGATGATAACATGGAAGCTGCTGTTTCGGAATACATGGCTGATCCACTTATCACCATTCACGAAAATTCCCTGATAACAGAGGCATGTGCCTTGATGCTAGAAAACCGTATTCGAAGACTACCTGCGGTTGATGACGAGGGCCTACTCTCAGGTATTATCAACCTTCGAGATGTCACAATTTCCATTCAGAAGCAGCTACAATCCGCCTCCGATATGGACGATTGATCAGACACTGAGCTGTGCCAATTCTTTTATTCTCAGACTTCAATCATTATTTAATCATGAGTAGCAACTTCTTCAAGGTGGATATGCATGCCCACATTCTCCCTCGAGATATCCCCGATTGGAAATCTGCATTTGGTTATGGTGGATTTATCACTCTAGACCATTACAAAGATGATTATGCACGGATGATGCTGGATGACGGGACGTTCTTCAGGGATATTCATAAGAATACCTGGGACATTCCTACAAGGATCAATGATATGGATCAGGCTGATGTCAATGTCCAGGTACTATCCACAGTACCCGTGATGTTCTCTTATTGGGCACAACCAGAACATTCCGTTCAGGTCTCTCAATTTCTCAATGATGATGTAGCCTCTTCCATATCTCAGGCACCCGATCGGTTTATCGGACTTGCTACTCTGCCAATGAACACTCCATCGGATGCAGTCACAGAGCTAGAGAGAGCAATCACCGAACTGGATATGCAGGGGATAATCCTCGGTTCCCACATCAATGACATGAACTTGGATCATCCGGATTTTCATCCCATCTACGAGAAGGCAGAGGAACTGGATGCAGCAATCTTTGTGCATCCCTGGGATATGCCATGGAGGACTCAACCCTTCTGGGCAGGATGGCTGGTTGGCATGCCTGCAGAAACCTCGAAAACAATTGGCGATCTCATATTCGGAGGGATTATGGATACCTTCCCCAAACTCAGGTTCGCATTTGCCCACTGTGGTGGCTCGTTTGCTGGTACTATTGGTCGTATAGAGCATGGGTTCAATGTCCGACCGGATCTCTTCCCTGCCAGAGATCGTAATCCACGAAACTATCTTGGAAAATTCTATGTAGACACACTCACTGCCGATCCTGTCGCATTGCGATACAATATGTCAATCTTTGGCGAGGATTCAGTTCTCCTTGGAAGCGACTATCCCTTCCCATTGGGTGAGCACCATCCGGGCCTGATGGTGGAAAATATGGATCTTACGGATGAAACCAAACAAGCCATACTGGCAGATAATGTCTACAGGTGGCTTGGAATCAAACGCTAATCAGAGGATATACCAAAGACCAACAATGGTTAGGATTGTACCCACAACTGTCTTCAATCCTATTCGTTCACGTAACCAGAAGAGTGCAATGGGTAGTGCAAACAGAGGACCGGTAGAGAAGAGAATTGCAGACCTTGAGGCTCCTATTGCCTGAACTGATAGAACTAGGAAATATGAGGAAAAGTATGTACCGAGGAGACCCGCAAGCAGGATGAGTAGCTTCATCTTTCCAGAAGTTTGACTCACACGAGTGCCGAACTCTGGTAGACTCTCTCTTGGGTTTATTGTCACTAAAAGTGCGAGGCTGACCGCTGCAATAGGTAACCGAATGGAATTGGCAACAACTGGATTGATGTTCTCTGTGCCAAGAGTGATGAATACAACTCCCAGCGAGTATGACAGAGTGGCAATCAGGGTATACACCAGCCCTTTTGCACGGTTACTTTCCTCCTCCTCTGTATCCACGGGGTCAATCTTGTCAAGTGACAGGAGGATCACTCCTGGAATGAGCAGAAGAGAACCAAGTAGAAGTTGAGGTGTGACAAGCTCCTCAAGAAACAGCACCGCAATCACCACCGTCAGATACGGATAGGTATTGACAAGTGGTGTTGCAATTTTTATTCCTAATTTGTTCTGTGCCTCAAAGAATGAAGTATCACCGATGACAACATTGAAAATGACAGATAAGGCAAGATACAGCAGGATGAGGCCACTGATACCCCAGATCTGAGATGTATAACCACCGATGAGCAAGTGTGCTACAAATATTATTGCTCCAATTAAAACTCTCACAAAATTAAGCTGTGCTGGTGTACCAATTGTGTTGAGGTACTTCATAATCGAGGAACTAAAGGCGAAAGTTGCAGCACTGGTCAATGCAAAAATGTCACCTATCTCGACCATAGCCTGCCAACAGGTGATTACTATTAGAAATGGTCGCTTCGGAACAGTAAGGCAGTATTACCCCAAAGGTGTGGTAGGAAAAATCATATAATTCTCAGCTGGATGGTGGTTGTATGAGCTCTCTTGAACAGATCTACAAACAGATTGTCAAAATACTGGATGACCTGTCCAGAGGACTCCTATCTGTGGCCGAGAGGGATGATCACATCAGTGACACGGAGAAAGTCTTCTTAGAGTTTGTCAACTCTCGTATCTCACCTATCAAACAGGAGCTTGACCACGTTTTCCACGATAACGATGTTACTGATGATGAGAAAAAAATCCTCTATAATCACCTGGGTGACCTGCTCAATGATGCGATTGCTCTCACAAGAGATGATGACCGCATTGATGAGGGTGAGATCTTTTTGATTACCAAGTTAAAAGTGGAATTGACCAGTATTATCAAGTCTTTGAGAGATATTTAATCGCTGTAGTCAATAGTGATGTTCTTGGTCTCGCTAAAGAATTCCAGGGCATAATCACCACCTTCACGTCCCACTCCTGACTGTTTCATACCTCCAAATGGGGTACGTAAATCTCTAACGAGCCAGCAATTAACCCAGATGATACCTGAGTCTATCTTGGGCACCATCCGATGTACTCTGGATACATTCTCAGTCCAAAGTGTGGCAGACAGACCATAAGGTGTGGAATTTGCATACGAGAGCACCTCTTCCTCGGTACTGAATGGTTGGAGGGTGACAACTGGGCCAAAGATTTCCTCCTGGTTGGTCCGGCACATGTGATCCAATCCTTCAATGACAGTTGGTCTGAGGAAATACCCGTTCTCACAACGACCGCCGGGATTAACCACCTCACCACCTGTCAGAATATTTCCACCTTCAGTCTTCGCCAGCTCAATATAAGACTGGATCTTCTCAAAATGCTGTTGTGAGACAATAGCTCCAAGATCTACCTCAGTATTGGGATCCCCAACCGTGAGTTCGGAGGTTCTCCTCACGAATTCTTCCTTGAACCTATCATAGATCGTATCCTCGATATAGATCCTAGAACCACAGAGACATATCTCTCCCTGGTTTGCAAAAGAAGATCGCAAAGTTGTACTCATCATCTTTTCCCAGTTTGCATCAGCAAAGATGATATTCGGGTTTTTTCCTCCCAGCTCCAGGCTGAGTTTTTTGAATTTTGGGGCAGCTACTGAGGCAATCCTTGCACCTGTGACCGTACCACCA
>JAEOUB010000154.1 GCA_016839545.1 Candidatus Kariarchaeota archaeon
CCCCTTGGCATCCTCACCAATTTCATCACCATCAATCCCGATAATTTCCTCAATCCCGATATTGTCGTTAGTTCAAATAATGTTGTCAACATTGTGGTCTACATCATCCTGATCTTCTATCTTATCTTCCTGGTACAGGGTCTGATGGAGGAAACTCTGTTTCGGGATGTCATCTTCAAACACCAGTACTACTGGCTCAAGGATCGGTTTGATGCCTCGGGCAGATGGGATCTGGGTCATGTGATGATTGGGCTCGCCGGTATCTTGGTGATCTCTATACCTGCATGGGATGATATACTCAATGCAGCGGCATCTATCCTGCCATTCATGGGACCTGTTGCTGATCGGGTAGGCAACATGGCATTGCCTTTAGGTGAGTATGAGGGGGTTGCCATTCCAGCTATTGCTGATACACCTCTTTGGATATTCTATGTGCTTGTGGCAATTCTGTTGGTTGGCATTTCGCTCCTGATCTACTCGAAACATCATACCCCCATGATGGCAGCACTGCTGGTATCGTCCATCATCTTTGGGTTTGCCCATTTCCAGGACTTCAGGTATGTCTTCTTTGCATCAATTGCAGGTTTTGGGTACGGATACACCTACTACAAAACAAAGAACCTGGTACCTGCTGCAATGGTTCACATGGGGGTGGATGCAGTGTGGGTCTTACTCCTCACATACTAATGGGTGCTGAAGTATTATTATATGATTGTGGCCTAACTGCCCTTCAGGCCTGTTGTACTCCCTCAATTCACAATGACTCTATTATTTGTATAAAGTAATGTTTTACCTATGCACTATTTTTATATGATCTCTCAGGATGGTAGTAGTAGCCACATGGACCCACTTAATTATGCTTTCCTATTATTGCTGGTATTCCTAATTACGGTACTCGCAAGTATAGGGGGTGTAGGTGGTTCATTTGTCATAATTCCACTGCTTCTGTTCTTTGGATACGATTTCATTTTCGCTGCCACCATGGGTCTCTTGCTCAATATCATCAATACTGCCACTGCAAGTCGCAGACATCTCCAACAAGAGGTCGTTGACTTCTCTGTGGCCTCTCATCTGATCGTTGGTAGTCTGGTAGGAGCACCTCTGGGTGCCTACATCAGTGAATTTCTTCCCGTGGATACCATCACTCTGATTTTTGGCATCACTGTGCTTCTGTTGGGACTGCAGATGATCCAGCAGCGGAATAAGGAGAGTCTTGCCCCATTTGAACTATCACGGCGAGTGAAATTCGTTATTATGGTATTTGTTGGGATTGTCATCGGGATAATGTCAGGTCTCCTCGGCATTGGTGGAGGTGCACTTGTATTGCCTTTCCTACTTTTGATGGGTTATCCCACTCGAGTTGCAGCGGGTACAAGTGCATTCACTGTATTCTTTGCATCGATCTTTGGGTTTGTGAGTAAGCTCGCTCTCAACCAACCGGAGATTGATTGGGTTGTCTTCTTTGGTGGAGACCTCATGTCAATTTTAGGAGCCTATCTGGGTTCACATCTGATGCATTTCAAGATCAACCAGAGCCAGATCAAGATGGTGATCGCCTTTCTCATGCTTAGTATTGGTGCAAAACTACTGATGGAGCAGTTGTAATCTTGTGGAGACTATTTCTTCCGTCCTTTTCATGTTAACGGTCAGGTGTTAAATCCCTTGGGGTTTGCAATATGTAGCAAACTACGGGGGTCTATGTCGCAATATACTCTCAATCCCATGATGGACAACTTTTAACAATGAACAGCGTGATCTTATCCTGTGCCATCTTGGAACGTCAAACAGTACGAACTCTATGAAAATGAACGTCTTCGACCTGCCCTCGATCTCCTTAATGCCATTCCTATCACTCCATCAACAATTGTTGATGTGGGTTGTGGTACTGGTAATGTCACCTCAATTATCAAGGATCGATGGTTGGAAGAACCTTCATTGTTGCTACCAAATAGGTATCGTTACAATGCTATGATTGGGGAAGTGAATGATTATTTTTAATCTCGTCTAACTTTATTCAGCACTGCCAGCGTCGCCCATCATATCTCTTGCAAGAAATACAAGAAGTACAACTTCAATTACCTTGTTCATTAAACTCGAGTCCAGGTAAGGCATTCCAGTTTCAGGGTGATAAATCAACCATCCAACGATGGAACCTAAGGTCCAAGCCGCGAGTACATATCGCAATATACTGCGATTTCCTTCCATGCTACCTACAAAGTACAGAAGTACGACGATAACAAAGAATCCGACTCCGTTGAGGAGAA
>JAEOUB010000155.1 GCA_016839545.1 Candidatus Kariarchaeota archaeon
ATACTGTTGTCATGTGGAGATTTGTGCCTTTGACCTTCAGGATACCAGAGAAGTGAATCACCATTGTTTACACGGGCAGCTGCATAACGAACAATATTGAGGTTTTTTGCCCCCTTTCTCACTGGAAAGGCATTGAATGCACGAGCAAATTTCTTGAAAAACGGGCTTTTGAAGAGTTTCTCATCCGCAATCGCATGTACTGGAATACAGGGATAGAGGTTAATCACTGAGAAAAAGGAATCAGCGTGGGAGATGTGATTAGGCATAAGAATAAAATTTGAGTCTCTCGGAACATTTTCTGCCCCTTCGACTCTCACCTTCCAAAACAGATTTTGAAGGATGTGCTTGCCAAAATATCCGATCAAACCAAACCAGAATTTGTTTGTGGGGTATTTGTAATTGAAATAGTCTGCGGGACCACCTGATTGCAAATCATCGATGGTGGAATAATCTACCCACTCATATGACCGTATTTTTACCATTTGACCCCCATTGGAGGGTTTTTTCTCTACTTTTAACTTTTTTTATGAATCAGAGAATTATCCTTTGACGGAATAATACCTTAGGATCCTTAGAATTTGGATCGGATAGCATCTGCTATCGTTTTCTGATCAACACCCTCTTTTGTTTGCCAGGATATTCCTAACCCTTCCCCGGTATTCCTCCTTGGAATTATGTGAAAGTGTGCATGCATCACCGCTTGGTGGGCAATTTCACCATTATTCTGAAGAAGGTTGTAGGTAGAAATTCCCATTGCCTTCACAATCCTTGAAGCCACGGGTAAGACCTTCGACAAGACTTCATTAGAAGTTTCATGAAGTGTTACCGCATGTTCTTTCGGAATTATCAGGCAGTGACCTTGACTGAGAGGACTGATATCCATAAATGCAAAAACGTGTTCATCCTCATAGATTTTCTCTGAAGGAATATCTCCAGCAACAATTTTGCAGAATATACAATTGGGATCTGCCATATCCCTGCATTGAGATTATTCTATAAACACTCTTCCACAATTGATCGTACTATTTCATCTTATGAGCTTCAGTGATTGGATCGTTGGCAATCCGGTTAAACCAATCAAGTTTCCTTTCAATTTCCTTTATTTCAGGTAGATCTGATTTACCCGCCTTATTCGCAATGTTCAGGATTGCAGATAGGAATAATTGCTCATCAAATTTCTTGGTCTCAATGAGATCCAGAAGGAATTCTACTGACTGGTTTCCAAGATCTGATCTGTCCCGTACATCCCTTTTGATGATCACCATTTTCTCAATATCATCATTTAACTCATCTGAGATCCGAAAGGAAAGCCTCGATTTCTTAATCATGACTAAAGAAGGACGGTCTTCCTTAAAAACGCTCGTGGGTGATAAGATAGAACCTGTCTAAATCGACTGTAATTTGTATATATTGCATAATTGGAAACATTGGCTACCAGAAATATTAGAAGAAATATCAGAAAATCATTGGTAGAAGACATATTATTGTGAATTACGTATTTTTAAATTTGGGTACCAAGTTGAAGAAACTGACTATGTGCCGTTATCTGTTCTTCAGTTGGATTATCCACATTAACAATATCGAATTCACTAACTTTCTTTTGATCCAGAGCCAGCACAGTTGATCTGAGCTTGCCATCTCTGAAATAGTAAATTGTCACTTTTTGTGAGGAAAACTCTTTGAGTAGTATCTCAAGTGTGGCTGAGCCGATCTCAAATTCATTCAAGGCAATGAGTTTATCACCAACTGAAATACCTGCATTCTCTGCAGGAGATCCTTGATTGACCCCAAGAATCTTCGTTTTATTGTTATCAAGTTTCCAACCAATGTAGGGATCATCCTCTGATTTCACCTTGAGGGTCTTCCCGACCAATTGTAGATAGTCATTCAGGGCCAGATCATCTGTGCCATCTACATATTTAGCCCAAAAGTTTGAAAGTTGCGTGCCAGTTGCATACTCGATCAGCTCCCTAAGTTTGCCTTCTTCATATCCTTCTCCAGTTCTCTTGTATTCTAACCACATAGCTCTGAAGAAATCATCCAGAGCTTTAGTCCAACCAGATTGCTTTCTGATCTCGAGATCAAGCATCATTGTGACAAGTCCTCCTTTCAGATAATAAGAAACAAAGAGATTTGATGCACCTGAATGAGGTTGATAGAGCTTGATCCAAGCATCAAATGAGGAACTGGTGATAGAGGTATGATGTCTCCCCTCTACCTTCTGTAGTGATGAGTAATCTTTGGCAATCACCTTCCAGTACGTTTGTGGATCAATGAGGCCACTTCTGGGTAAGAATATATTGTCATAGAAAGATGTCATCCCCTCAGCAACCCAAAGTAATCGAGTGTAAACCTCTTTGGTATAATCGAAAGGTCCGAGTTGGGAGGGACGGATACGTTTGATATTGTAGACATGAAAGTGCTCATGTGCCTCTAGTGATAGCATTCTTGCATAGTTCATGTCCTTTTCAGAATCAAAGTACCACCGGTTAATAATTGAGAAATTGTTGAATCGATGTTCCAATCCCCCACCTCCCTGGTGGACAACATACAGAACCCAGAGATATCGATCGTAGGGAAGTTCACCAAACATCTTGATTGATTGTTGTTGAATTTTGATCATTGCATCTTTGAATACTTCGAGATTTTGATTGCCTGGAGAGCCAACAAGTGCGATAGTACAGGGAATAATTTGGCCGTCCGGGTTGTCAATACTGTACGTGGTTGTCTCTACGGAGTCAGGATGTGCCAGAGCAAATGGTGAATCAATAAGGTCATCAAAATCATCTGCAAGATAGAAATCTCCTTCTTTCTTCATACTATTGAAAACAGACCAACCATCTGATACAACAATGCTGACCCAGACTGGACTCGATTTATTATCGGCATCAGACCCTGCAAGGTAAAAAAACAAGGACGCCGGAGAAAGCAGACCGTAACGATCGGAGAGGAATGAAGTACGAACGGTGAATTCAAATGCATAGACCTGGTATTCAACAGTTACAGATGTTCCTTTCTCCACATGTATCACCCAAATATTCTTTGCAGTTTTTTCCAAGGAAATTGATTGATCGGCTGTGGACGCACGGATGGATTGAATGTACCTGGAGTAATCACGAATTTTGTATGAGCCAGGAGTCCAAACGGGCATGACTAGTTCTGGCTTATCCCACGGTGCATCAAATTCTAATTTAATGTGAATGATGTGCTGATGTACGGCAGTCGTATCGACAAAATACCTCACAGATGAGTTGTATTGGATATCCACTTAATAATTTGGATCATATAATTTAGAATTACAATATTTCACGATGGAACTCCAGCCCAAGCTCATCACACCATTTGGCGATAAGTTCTACAGCTGATTCTACGTTCTCATGAAAAGCACCTGAAGCACCGGCATGGCCACCACCATTGATTTTCTCGGCAATAGTATTGACCTGTATCAGATTATTTTCATCCTCAGTTAGAAATCGATTTCGTCTGAAGGAGATTTTCACTGTACCTTCCACAGTGAGCGATAGGGATATTGCAACCTTAACTCCGTTGGATTGGAGTCTCCTCAGTATGGTGAACTTGTCTTGACTGTCTTCCTGAAATTGGAATGCCACCACTTCATGAACGGGAATCTGATCAGCAACGTCATAGGCAGCTCTTCTCACCTCACGTAGCGTATTAACACGATCAAGAGCTGATGAGAGTCCTCGGAACCCATCTTTTGCAAGGATGTTGTAGAGATCAAGATGCTGTTTCAATGTGTAGGTGCTTCCCCAGACATCATCCAGCAACCAGATCCTGGACTCATTTCCTGTGGCAGAGTCTTCTGCAGCATCTAGATCAGAAAGAGAGGATACTCTATCAGCTGGGGGTTGTGTGGTGTAACCTGCAGTATCAGTGATCCGTGTCATCACCGCAATCTCAACCAGATGTTCAGGAAGTGGACCTAGAAAATCAGAAAGCAGCAACTGATATGAGCCAGAGTCTCCATCGATATCAAACCGTATCCTATCAGCATTTGCTGCGGAACCTCGAGCAGATAGATGGTGATCAACCCAGAAATCTAGACGATTGGTGGAAAATGGCTTCAGGTCAACTATCCCTTTCCATTCTATTGATTCCAGGAGGGGTGCAAAGTTAGGATCATTGATCATCCAGTAATCCATGGGTATAATGGCAGCCTCAGGGATGGCATATCGGATCATTGCTCCCGCCACTCCACCATCTGTACAATGGGAATGTGTTGCATAAAATGGCCTGTTTGAGATTTTAGATGATTGAATGTACTCTAACAGGTCCCTGGCATAGGAAACATATTTCTCATCCCTGTCAGCTATACTCTGCAAGTAGGTCTCGAACACAATAATGTCCTATCGATATCACTATTTAGCTATTGGGTCACAAACCCATGAGAGAAGTAGACTTAACCGATAAATTATAAGTCAGACAGACGATGTAAAATTAATCCTTGAGGTAATGTGAAAGTTCATGGCACAGACTAACGAAGATCAATCCCTTGAGAGCCTTGTTGGAGAACTCCGCAAAGATTTCCCTATCCTCTCACGTAAGCTTAAAAACGATGTACCACTGATATACTTCGACAATGCGGCGACAACTCAGAAACCAAAGCAGGTAATTGACAAGTTGGCACATTATTATCTCTACTCAAATGCCAATGTGCATCGAGGCATTCACACACTGTCAGAAGAAGCTTCACTGATGTTCGAGGCGGCCCACCAAACGGTGTCAGACTTCCTTAATGTCAGTTATGAGGAGTTAGTGTTCACACGTAATACGACAGAAGGTCTCAACACTGTCGCCTATGGGATTGAGGAGATCATAGGAAAAGGAGATGAGATTGTAGTCTCCAGATTGGAACATCATTCAAATCTCGTACCTTTCCAACAGCTTTGCCGTAGAACAGGAGCCTCATTGAAATACATGGAGATCACTGACGATGGAATTATTGACATCAATTCTGCTGAGAAAGTGATCAACGATAATACCAAGCTGATTGCTTTTCCCCATATGAGCAATGTACTGGGCAGTATCAATCCGGTAAAGGAAATCGTCGATATTGCAGAACAGCACGATAGTATGACTTTGCTCGATGGGGCACAATCCGTGCCACATTTAGCAATGGATATGAAAGATTTGAATGTCGATTTCATGGCCTTTTCAGGGCACAAGATGCTTGCACCTATGGGAATTGGAGGTCTGTACGGCCGTGAAGAAGCTTTGCAAAAACTCAACCCCATGCAGTTTGGAGGGGACATGATCTCATCGGTTTCTTACGAGGATGCTAGCTGGAATGTCTTGCCGTACAAATTTGAGGCAGGAACACCGAATGTAGGTGGCGCTATTGCTCTCGCAGAGGCAGTCAACTATCTAAATAAGATAGGTATGGACAAAGTGAGAAACATCGAACACTATCTGACATCCTATGCGATGAAGAGGTTAGAAGAGATGGATTACGTGAAAGTCTACGGACCGGATCTTGAGCACCGGGGTGGGGTGATTTCATTCAACATTACTGGAGGAGACAACGGCTTCTTCGTCCATCCCCATGATGTATCCCAAGTTCTGGACGAGCACGGAGTAGCCATTCGGGCG
>JAEOUB010000156.1 GCA_016839545.1 Candidatus Kariarchaeota archaeon
CACTCAATAGTTGACAGGTTTTGGTCACAATGCAATACCAAACGAGCTCAATGAAAAGGTGAAGAACACTGCAAGGAGTCCTATAGTGAACAGGAAACTGACATAGGTGAGTAGTTTAGCATTTCCATAGTCCACTCCTTCATTCTGCTTTCCAATCGATCTGAGCATCATTAGTGCCAGGAAGGAGAGGGGGAAGAAGAAGATCCCTGCAATTGCTAGGTATTTCGTGAGTCGCAGGTCATTTGCCAGCCTTCGTTCACCATTTTCCACAGGGAATGATATCCATGTGGGGTGGTAAAACACGTCCTCAACATTCATCACGCCTCGCTGATACCATTTCTCGACTTTTGTATTGTCCAGACTGTTCTGCTTCTTGATACGAAGGAGAGTATTGGCAATTGTGGATATCATCCATTCCATTGAACCAAGATACCCCTTTCTCTCCCATAGTCGTAAGATAAGATGATTGGCCAAGATAGTGAGAACTAGAATGATGCCAGTTCCCCACCATCTCTGAAGTGTATAGGCTGACTGTCCCAGGCTGATTGACACAAGAAACCACACAGTCCATGTGACAAATTGTATTGTGTAGACGGTGAGACCAAGAAATCCGAATCTACGGACAAATGATGTCATCCGTGCAAAATAAGCCGTGGGTCCCCGGTACTCTGCCAGCCGGAATGAGAGCATGACCAGCATCACTGCAACACCGTTCAGGGTAAGATACTGGAATAACCATCCTCCGGGAGTTCCCTGCTCTGCAGTCCAAGATCGGTGAAATGAGATGATCCTGTACTGACCGAGCATAGTGTCAAGATCGGTATTGTTGAGGAGGTTGATGAGTACAACTACTACACCGATGAATCCTACAATAAATGCAACGAGCCCCAATCTGAAATACGACCTCATGAAGCCTTTGGAGAAATCATCCCCTCTTCTCGTAATCTGTAACCCAATATTTGAGCCAATGTACGAGGTGGCCAGATAGGGAAACATAGGCTCAATATGAGCCGCAAGAGGATTGAGGAAGAAATACAGGATAAAATCAGACCATGGAGAAATTCCAATATACGGTGTATACACTTCTACATCTGTTACTGGGTTGATGGCAAATGGATATCCGGGGATGAGTTGTGATACCGTGGTCCAGATCAGTCCCGTCAGTGAAACCACGATAATTGCAAGAATCCAGTATACACGAATGATCTTGTCCCGATCCTTGTCAACATCATATTTCATAGTGATCAGGGTATGCGTGATGCCATTGAGGATCAGTGCCCATCCTATGGTATGCAGCGTTTCAAAATGGTAGCCCCGATATCTCCAGATGTCCAACTCTGCTTCGGAAAGATCATCGAGGTGTTTGAAAACCTCACCTAGTGAACCATGGTAGCCGAGGAGGCCTTCAGACAAGTATGCAAAAACGACAACCAAAAATCCCACAACCAGTGATTTCTGCAGAATTGAGGATCTAGTGTGCCCTTTCTCATAGTTCCGGACCATGCTGACCATGTTTCCAATAGCGGATGTCATCAGGAAGAGGCCGGCAAGACCTCCGAGAAAGGGAAGCACAATCAGGGCATAGATGTTGATAAGCGGAATATCACTAATTCTATCGATATAGTAGTCCACATCCAGGGTTCCACTTATGATGTGGAGTAACAGCATCATGAAAATCGCGATACCTCTCAGAAAGTCAATACTGGGATAGCGCCTTGTTCCATTTTGTTTGACCGTAGATTCGGGATTTTGAGCTTCAGATGCCATAAATGATGTTGTGATATGGTTTTTTTAATCTCTCCGTATTCGAGAACATAATTTGATGTCTTGTGGTCTTAATCCTCAATAGTTGAAAGGTCTCCGGGATCTTCACCCATGGCCTGTGCCTTGAGTACACGACGCATGATTTTACCAGATCGAGTTTTGGGTACTGAAGCAACAAAATTGACTTTTTCAGGAATGGCAATCGGCCCCATCTCCTCTCGGACATGCTGTTTGATTGCTTTCTCCAATTCGTCACTACCGTGCTTACCCTCCATCAGGATACAGTATGCATGGATAGCATTACCCTTGAGCTCGTGTGGCATTGCAACGACTGCAGCCTCTGCAACATCGGGATGTGATACCAGTGCAGATTCCACCTCGGCAGTACCAAGTCGGTAGCCGCTAACCTTGATGACGTCATCGATGCGTGCTATGATCCAGAAGTAGCCGTCCTCATCTTTCCGCGCACTATCACCCGCAAGATACCATCCCTGCTTCTCGAATTTTGACCAGTAGACGTCCTTGTAGCGATCATCATCACCGAGGATAGTTCGTGCCATTCCAGGCCAAGGTCTTTTGAGGACAAGAACTCCCTCCTCTCCGGGGGCAACGGAATTTCCGTCATCATCAACCACATCAGCCTCAATTCCAAACAGGGGCTTGGTGCCACTTCCGGGTTTGAGTGGCGTGATCGGATAGGGTGAGATCATGAACCCGCCCGTTTCAGTCTGCCACCAGGTGTCCATAATTGGGCACTTCTCCTTACCCACCACACGATGATACCAGTACCACGCCTCGGGGTTGATCGGCTCTCCAACCGATCCCAGCAGCCGCAAACTGGAAAGATCATGCTGGTTGACCCATGAGTCTCCAAATCGCATGAAACCACGGACTGCTGTTGGACTTGTATACAGGATATTGACACCGTAGCGTGCAATCATCTCCCAGACACGATCGGGCTGGGGGAAGGTGGGTGCACCCTCGTAGAGCATGGTGGTTGTACCATTGATCAATGGTGCATAGACAATAAATGAGTGGCCTGTGATCCAGCCAGGGTCGGCAAGACACCACCAGCGATCCGCCGGCTTGATATCAAACACGTTGCGGTGCACATGGCTGGTATAGACGCTGTAACCACCGTGGGTATGCTTCACGCCCTTGGGCTTTCCTGTGGTGCC
>JAEOUB010000013.1 GCA_016839545.1 Candidatus Kariarchaeota archaeon
CATCCTGGGAGAGGTAGCCAAGGTTGACCTCATTGAAATTGAATTCGCGTTGTATAGGGAGAAGATGATGAGGACTCACCTGGTCTTTCCTACGTTTGACCTTCCCTCGTTTTGATAGCGTTTGGTTACTCATTTTTCACACCTGTAGAGCATATATGAATCCTCAGTTACTATAAATAAGATAGTGAAGTAGAGCCGAAACTCCTCTCACTCAGTGTTTAAGAGCTTAAAATCGCCCATATTTCGAATAATTGGCCGTTTTGATTCGATGACTAGTCAAAATTCCCATCAATTCGGAGATCAAAAATCATAGTTCAGCTGGATTGTGATAATCGTAGATAATAATACGATAATCGTTTCCATCACACCTATTCTTGACTATTCTCGTCTAATTTCAATTGACACCGTGCAAAGGAATACATCTGAAGAATTGACTGTAATTCCTCCATTGTAACAGCTTCATATCCCGGTTTCATGGAGAGAACCAGGTGTATCACCTCATCGGCGAGAAGTGATCCACTCAGCTGGAGCCAACCTAGCAGATTCAGCACGTTGGATCCTTCACCACCGTACTTGTCCATACCCAGCTGGGTCGAGACGAGGTGGTCTGAAGATCCATGCTCAAAATCTGCTGTGATCAGCCTACGATGAAATCCAAGGAGCCGGGGATCCTCGGGATCCACATCCCACTCCAGAAGTGCAGCAGTCTCAAGGGCCTCGTCAAACAGAGCATGTACCATGTCACAGACTGCAGGGTGTGCCAGACCATGAGGATATCCCAGTCGTGCCAGTGCCAAAACCGGTGATACCACGTTGAGGATGAGCTTGGTTCTCAGTTCTCTCCCCATGTTGTCAACACTCCTGGGTGACAATTCCTCTAGCAGATCAATCACCAGTTCCAACTGCCTCTGTGTGGCAGTGGATCCCTCCGGAATTCCCAGAACCATATCTGCCCGACGGTGATACAGTACTCTCAGAGGATCTAACAGGGTTGCACTCCACCAAACGGAGGAGGCCAGCACGGGGTTGGATGGATACCGTTCCATGATCTCTGCAGGTGCGGTGATACCATTCTGTACACTTACCAGGATGGTATCCGCAGGCAGATCGGGGAGTGATTGCAGGTATGCTTTGAGGTGCTGTTCCTGAACAGTGAAGAAGATGATATCTGCAGGAGGGAGCTCACGACTGATCTGCACATCCACCGACCTCTCCACCTCACCGGTGACAGTAACCACCTGGTCTCCCATCGGTCCATTCCGCCTGATAAGGGTCACATCTTGTAGCATACAGCCCATGACTGTCCCAATACTACCTGCACCTGCGATTACAATCCGCATGAGATCGACAGATCTCACGTGGTTATTGAGGTATTGTTGTGATCATATCAGGGTGTAACGAGTATTGATCAGCAAAATGCAGGGGAAAGGCAAGCCTTTTTGTAAGTGCATACCGTCAATTACTTAGTATGTCCGACTCTTTCTTGAAAGTCATCAATGTGCAGATCCTTACATTGGCAACCCGAGAGGGAGTGCCAGATCAGAGAACCAGACCCCTGCTCCGCTTTGAGCTTGAGGATGGGAATGAGTTCATCATGAACGTGATACCACAGGAAATTGCCATCTCCATCAGTATGGAGATTAACAACATGGAGTCAAATGAATCCCGTCTCCACCTCCAGGATATCGTCAGCGAACTTGCTCTAGTAGAGAAAGTTGAGATTGACATCGTGGTTCCCCAGACAACTGTCTACCAGAGTACCATCTACCTCAAGCCTGAGGGGTTTGAGAAATCAATCTCGTTCTCAATGGTGCCCTCTCATGCCACTTTGCTGGCAGTCCTCAATGATGCCCCTATTTTTGTTTCCAAGGCTCTCGTTGAGCAAGCTGCAATGTAAATTACAGGACAGATCATCGGCTATCGTCATACATTTCACTTTTAGAATAGACCTCAGTCTTTATTTGCTAGAAATCGCACTAGACACATAATGGCATCAGAGCAGGTCGAAGGGTCAGGCAACCGACCCCAGCGCAGATCAGAGTATCCCGATCGCTTCATCATGAGTACCGATTTCACCCCCAAGGGAGACCAGCCTGAGGCCATAGCTCAACTGGTTGAGGGCTACACCGGCGGAAAACGGTACCAGACCCTGCTGGGAGTGACAGGATCAGGCAAAACCTTTACTGCATCACATGTTATTGCTGCAATCAACAAGCCAACCCTGATCATGGCACCCAACAAGACATTGGCCGCACAGCTCTATGCTGAGATGAAGCAACTGTTTCCGAGTAACGCCGTCGAATATTTTATTAGCTTCTATGACTATTACCAGCCGGAGGCGTATCTACCGAAGAAGGATCTCTATATTGACAAGGACTTCAATATTAATGAAGAGATTGAAAAAATGCGAAATGCTACCACCAGATCGCTGGCAGAGAGAAAAGACGTGATAGTTGTGGCGTCAGTTAGCTGCATCTACAACGTGGGTCTGCCTCAACATTACCGTGATGCCACCATCGATCTTAAGGTGGGTCAGGTACTGAAGCGGGAGCATCTTCTGATGAACCTGGTGGAGATCCAGTACAAGCGGAATGAGATGGATTCCAAGCCCAAGACCTTCAGGGCAAAGGGTGATCGTGTAGAGATCTTCCCCATTTACCAGGAGCAGGGTATTCGTATCGAGTTCTGGGGTGAGGAGATTGAGAAGATCAGTGTGTTTGATCCCACCACGGGTAATCGTATCTATTCTGAAGATGAGATCACTATCTTCCCTGCCACGCAGTACCTCACACAGGAGGACATGATGGAGGCAGCCATTGTCAATATCCGAAAGGACCTGAATGACCGGGTCAATGAGCTGGAGGCAAACAGTGAGCTTGTGGCTGCAGAGCGGTTGACACAGCGTACGAAATATGATATTGAGCAACTGGAGCAGTTTGGACACTGTGCAGGCATTGAGAATTACTCACTGTACTTTGACGGTAGAAACCCCGGAGATCCACCCTATACACTTCTGGATCACTTTCCCGAGGACTTCCTGCTGATTGTGGACGAATCGCACCAGGCACTGCCACAGGTACGGGGCATGTATGGTGGAGATTTCTCGCGTAAGCTGAACCTCATCAATTATGGGTTCAGACTGCCCAGTGCCTATGATAACCGGCCACTGCGCTGGGAGGAATTTGAGAAGCGTATGCCCACTGTACTCTTTATGAGTGCCACCCCTGCAACTTACGAGCTGGAGAAATCGGAACATGTGGTGGAACAGATTATTCGACCGACAGGACTTGTCGATCCTGAGATACAGGTGAAGAAGAGCGAGCACCAGATAGATGATCTGCTGATAGAGGTGGAAGAGCGGGTACTTGTCAATGAGCGAGTGCTGGTTACCACACTGACCAAGAGAATGGCAGAGGATCTGGCAGACTACATGGTCAATGCCGGCTTCAAAGCTCGCTACATGCACTCTGATATTGATACACTGGACAGGATCCAGATACTCAACGAGCTCCGTGGCGGAGAGATTGATGTGCTGGTAGGTATCAACCTGCTTCGAGAGGGTCTTGACCTTCC
>JAEOUB010000157.1 GCA_016839545.1 Candidatus Kariarchaeota archaeon
ATCTCTGGTCTCAACATCAATTCCATCCCAGAAGTACTTGTGAAATCCCTGTGCCTCTGAGAATTGCCAAACGCCCAGACCGATAGGTGTGATCTCAATATCGGATCCACCCAATTTTCGTTTCATAACATATCACTTGCAAATTTCAACTTAAGTGCTGGTTTATGACCTAATTTGATATGTTGGTCAGATGTTTGTGTTTTCATTTGGTAGCATCAATGTCCATCGTTTTTGATTCAAATATTTTTCTATCCGATTGATCGTTGAGTTAAATGGACAGGTTATATAATCCCAACGGCAAACAGAACACCTAAGACAACAATAATTCCACCACTTATCTGATGGAATTGATACACGTTATCACCCCACAGTATCCTTGATCGAGCAACTAATGGACGATAAATAATGAATTCACTCTTCATACTCGCAGAAATCAATAGAAATAAACCTATCAAAATCATTAACGATGCCCATAATATATTCACAATTTCATCTAAATAATTCGATTATTGAATATTATGATACCATTGTGTGTATTAAGGCATTTTCATTAATGTGATTGATTAATAAATCGTGAAATTATGCTTCTGCAGGTTTTTCTTGAAAACCTTTCTCGTAGATGTAAATTCCATCCATGGTTGAATTGTGTAGTATTATTCAGTGTAAAGTGATATTATTTGGTATTTTATGCAACAACAGCAGTTCGCCAATCAGAGTTGATTGCCAGAAGCAACAGCAGTACTGCCACAAATGGTACAACAAAAACATACAGCACAATACGTGTGGTGTCCTTGTCATAGGCAACCTCCATGAAGACGGATGCAATAAGCAACCCCTTCACAAAGGTCAATGCAAGTAAGAGGTAAGTGATAAATTCACCTTCCAATTCACTGATGATCAATTCGATGATTGTTATTACTGCCAGAGCAAGTGCCGTCTGAAGTAGAGGCAATTTGTGATGCTCGTCATGGGTTTCCATAGTTTTTTCTTCGCTCATTTTTTCGGCCTCCTAAATCAAGTAGACGATGGTGAAGAGAAATACCCACACCAAATCCACGAAATGCCAGTATAAACCAACAAATTCGACGTATTCATGATTTTCTTTTGTATATCCGCCCTGTCTTGCACGCATCATCAGGAACGTCAGCAGTATCAGTCCAATAAAGACATGGAATCCGTGGAAACCAGTCTGAAGGTAGAATGCCGAGCTGTACACTGGATATTCTGCACCTGCAATCAGTGCAACCTCACCATGGTGGAAGAGCTCGATATACTCATAGATCTGGACTCCAATGAAGATGGTACCAAAGATGATGGTCAGGAGGATCCAGAACCATATCTTACCAATTGGTAATCCACGCCACTTTTCATCAGTCTCACCGAGTTTGGCTCGTTCTACTGCCTTTGCCATCCAGAATGACGAAACGATCAGGACGAAAGTGTTAATCGCAGTCACGGGGACGTTGAGTACATCTCCAGGATCGGGCCAGTTGGCTGCATTGGCTTTTATGGAAAGACCCACACCAATCAGAATACCGAAGAAAATGGTTTCTGAGGACAGGAATGTCCAGATTTCCCAATTACGACCATCTTTGAACTGGTCAACAACAGAAGCACCTTTTTCCTCTTTGGATTCGCCAATAAAGACGTAGGCAACCCATGCAAGGAAGGCAAAGGTGAAGAGGAAACCAAGTGGTTGTGAGAAATCGTCGAGGACTCCATAGAGTGCATTCTTGGTATTGAGACGTGCATTGAAGAATCCGGGACCTGTAAATGCCAAGAAGGCAAAGAAAGGTAGGGTCAGCATCCAACCTGCACTGAACGCTCTCATTGAGAGGCTGTGCTCGATGTGGATCTCCTCTCCTCCATCTGCCTTGATTCTCTCTGCAAATGGAGTGGGGAAGTCATATCCACTGCCAAGGTCAAAGATGTTATCAAAATCATCAACGACCTTACCCTTGGTGTATCCAAGATAGACTGCCACCAGGAAAGCGATGAAGGAGACACCCATTAACAGTGCACCAACTGTTGCCATCTGGTGCAGTCCCTGAAATTCGACAGGGTAGGTGAAATACCTTCGGGGCATTCCGTTCATACCCAGCAGGGTGAATGCGGTGAAAGTGATGAGGTTACCAATGGACCATGCCCAGAAGTGAACCTTGGCTGCTCCTCTGTGGTACTCCTTACCCGTCATATCCGGGAAGAAGTAATACAACGCACCGAAGAACGCCTGGAGTGTCCCCGCCGCAACTACAAAATGGAAGTGTCCCACAACCCAGTAGGTATCATGCAGTGTGATATCAATCGGGACAATATTGACATATACACCTGTAATGCCTCCCAGTGTAAACATAATTAGGAAGGATAGGGAGAACAGCATCGGCACATCAAACTTGATGCGTCCAGCATAGAGTGTCGTCAACCAATTGAATACCTTGATACCACTCGGCACCGCAATTGCAAATGTCATCGTTGTAAATGCCACTCGCACCAGTGGGTTGATACCTGTGGTGTACATGTGGTGAGCCCATACAACAAAGGAGAGCACACCGAGTGCGATGAAAGCACCGACCATCCCGTTGTATCCGAAGATCTGGGTTCGGGAGTACTTCGCAATCAGCAGTGAGATCAAACCGAATGCAGGCATGACCATAACATATACCTCGGGATGGCTGAAGAACCAGAACAGGTGCTGATACATCACCGGTGCAGTTGGAATTGCCTGTACACTATCGTAGAAGAACGATGTGTTGAGGTTCCTGTCAAAGAAGACCATCACAATCGCAATCACAATTGAAGGTGTGGTCAGCAGCAGCAGGATCGAGGTGATCAGTGTACCCCAGACAAACAGGTCAAGGTCGAGCCATTTCAGAATGGGATCACGACCCTTCCAGATTGTCAGAATAAAGTTAAGTGCACCGATGGTGGATGAGATACCGGAAATGGTAAGCCCGAAGATCCAGAGATCCACACCGGGGTTTGCATCTGCAACAGATAGTGGGGTATAGGCTGTCCAACCGACGGCTGCCTGTGACAACCAGATGAAGATTGAAGCCATGGGTAGCATCCAGAATGCTACATTGTTCCATTTCGGCCAATACATGTCCGCATTGATTGCTGCAACCATCCTAGGAATAAGAAAGTTACCCATTCCTGCACCTAGTGGGACAACCACAAGGAAGACCATGACTGTACCGTGCAGTGTAAAGGCTGCATTGTAGTCAGTTCCATTATCAAAAATATTACCCTCAGGTGTCCACAGCTCCAAACGGATCAGCATGGCATACAGACCTGAGATGGCTGCGTTGATGAATGCCAGCACAAAGTAAAGATAACTAATCTCTTTAGCATCAGTAGTACCAAAGATACGGCGGGGACTCTTCCAGAAAGATCCATGTTCGTCCATATTATGCATCCTCCGCAACAAGGAAACCCTTCATGTTACTGTGCTGTACTCCACAGAATTCAGTACAGAGGATAGGATAGCTCCCTTCCTCAAGGATTTCAAATGTGTATGAATTGTTCACACCTGGGACTACATCCATCTTGATATTGAGGTCATAGACAAAGAATGAATGGATCCAAGGACCTGAATTGTAAAACTCAAAGGTATAGAGGGTGTTGGTACTCAATGGGACCGTGGTCACACTGTCAAATCCTCCACCACCAATGGCTTCGAGGACAGGTTCAATGATCTCACCACCTGGCATGTGGAATCTCCACTGCCAGTTCCCAGTTCCCTCAACCACGATCTTGATGCCTGTACCGTCACCACCATCTTCAGCAGCGTTGACGCCACTGAATAGTACGGGGTACGATACAACCATAAGCATAATGACAATAACAATTGCCACTGCGGTCCAGCCGAACTCGAGTTTTCTTGCTGTCTCGTGAGAGATAGGAACACGCTCGGTCTCCTCGTTATTCTCATCGAACCGGTAAATGAAGAGCACCCAGAGGGCGACTACAAGGACAAATACCAGGATTGAGATGAGAGTGATCCAGAGAAAGAGACTGTCATAACTCTCAGAAAGATTTGACTGGGCAGAACTTGGGAGGACAAAAGAAAATGCAACCACAAGTAAAGAACCCAGAAAACTGACCTTCCTGTGCATAAG
>JAEOUB010000158.1 GCA_016839545.1 Candidatus Kariarchaeota archaeon
CCTTCAGACCATCCTTGGATGAACTCGGATGCAAGGTTTCTTGTGGTTTTCACCCCGATCAGTCCTTCTTCTGGATTGAAAGCAATGGGAACCAGTCCCTCATGGATCTGTGAGCCGATAATATGCTGGCTACCATCCGCCTTGAGTCCCTGGTGGGTGATCTCCTGTAGTTTTTTCCAATCGTAGTATCCATCAAATATCTCTTTCATTGTCAGATCTCGATTGGTACTGTTAGCAGTATCTGTCTCCTTGTACTGTTTGAGGTATTGGAGCTTTGCCTCATCCTCGAGGAGAGTGACACTTCCATGTGATGTGGGTACATTGTAGTAACCCGGATAGTCCTCCAACCACGTTCCGGGGTGATACAATCGATTTCCCCCCACATGACCTGAGCAGTGGATAACCACAAATCTTCGAAGTGTATCTTCTCCAGAAAGGGGATCAAGTACCCTGTAGACACCAGCAAAATGATTCCCCTTGCCCAGTTGGCTGAGCTGGTCCTGCCCCAATCTCATCTGAGCATCGGACAGGTAATTGACCAGCTCTGCATCATCAGGTGGGTTGATCACCTCATACATGCTAAAACCACAGCCATTTGGCATGGAGTTATTGGTTCCTATCAGGCCATCAAAATCAAGCTGCAGAACACAGCCATAGGAGAAGCCACGTTTTGTCCGTATGGGATTATAGCTGACTGTTCCATCAGGGGCAAAGAGACAGAAACTCCGGTTACTGTCGACATCACTTCCCAGGGCATCTGCTGCTGCCAGTACCTTTGCCATACCGATTTCCATGATCCTGGGGGCAAGGGTGGTGATTCGATTTCCTGCAGCCAGTGAGAAAACACGTTCTCTCCCCTTGTCAATCCAGTAGGCAAAATCTGGGTCTATGTTGGTTGTACGTATGGAATTATCCATAATTTCTTCTTCTTTGACAGTTGACATCTTAGGATCAAATTACAATTTTCAAATAAAATTGTATCGTGTTGCAAAATTTAGTCGGATCAGCAAATGTGAATTTTGCAATCAAAAATGAAGTAATTTCGTCAAATACCCTGTCCACTCAGTTGGGTACAAGATCGTTGATGTATAGTCGACCTAGTGATACAAGATCGCCTGTCTCTACAAAACACTCATCCACCTTGTAGAACTTACCTCTATCAGTCTCAAAGATATTGATGATATTGAATGAATTTCCCTTGGAGGTCACGATATTCTTGCTAGACAGTGTCCCCACGTTGACAAACACGGTATCGTTGACTTGCCAGCATCCCGCTCGGTTTTTTGCTCCGGTCAATATCAGGTCTATCCTGTTATCTACGATCTTTGCAAGTAGATCTCCGGCATCCTCCAGCTCACTCTCGTGTTTTGTACGAGGCAGCGGAATGATGGTGTGGTGAAATGCGGCAGTACCGATCTTGTCTAGACTCTTTAACTCGTTGACCAGTCGCTCAGTCCTGCTTCTTCCCAACCTGCCATAGCTCTCCTCAAGTACACAGGAGTTGTATCCCATGAGCTTGATGTTATCATTCTCATAGACCGGATTGGTATCTCCAAAATGGCGTTCAAATAGCTCAGCCCCGAGTGAGTAGTAATCACGGGGTCCGGGAACCACTACAAATGGCTTGTCAATCTGTGATAGCAGTGCATTTGCCATATCAAATTCCTCGGGATAGGAGCTCTTGGTGACATCACCATTGTGGATGACCAGGTCACAGTCGTCCAGATTATTGATGATCTTGATACCACGTGCCAGATTCTCCAGGTTGAAGTCATTGGAGATATCTGTATTGCCAATCTGGGCAATCCGTGCTATCTGTCTCCCCACGGTGATATTTTGATCAATGGGACGGTTGTATCCATGGTAATTGTTTTTCCAGGTATCCTGGTCATTGAGCAGAAGAACATCGACACTTCCTTTCTGTCCATTCTTGGGGTAGTACACCTCAGTGATGGAGTATTCCTCACGGTACCGCGTCTTCTGACATGACATGGTCCCACTGTTGATGATAAGTGTGACAATATCACCATCAGTCAGGCTGTAGACATTGGAGATATGCCGGTGTCCATTGAATACCAGGTCAATATTGCAATCCAGAATTGCCTTGATGACATCACCGGCATCGTTGAGTGCACTGCGTTCTCTCCCTGTGAATTTGATTGGTAGTGACTGGTGATGGAAGACC
>JAEOUB010000014.1 GCA_016839545.1 Candidatus Kariarchaeota archaeon
ACTATGAAAGAGATTATTACACTTCTGAGACAGGAAGCTACAATCGATGAGATTGAATCTGATTTTCTTGGATAATCGATATAGTCTAAACCTATAAAAATCAAAAAGAGAGACAGATTCTATGTTAAAGGAATCGTTTCCCCATATTTCAAAGACGGTTAATGCTCATCCCACGGTCCGTATCACCGGAGATATCTATATTGGGGATGACTGCAAGCTAGCTGAAGGGTCAACGCTGACCTCTACAGGACGACTGATCATTGGAAAGAACACTGAGATCGGAAGGAACTCAATAATTACCAGCAGCCAAGAACGGATGGTAATAGGAGAGAATGTCTCAATTGGAGATGACTGCACTGTGGAGGGAGATGTCGGAGATGGAACACGTCTGGGAAATGGTGTAACTGTCAAACTGGGTATAACTATCGGTGAGAACTGCAAGATTGTTGATGGAACCACGGTAAGCAGTGATCTTGAAAACAACTCCAATATCTAGGATCAATCAAAGCCTTGATTAAAGCAGTACCACTACAAACTCTATGGTCGCCCTTGAGGTCATCAAATCTGCCTCTATCATCCTGCAGAGGACATCTGGAGAGGTTTACCTTGTCAGAAGATCGAAAGAAGTGAGTTTTTTCCCTGGTTTCTGGGTATTCCCGGGAGGTAAGATTGACGAGCCACTTGATGACTCCTGGGAGGGCACTGAACTGGAAGTAATTGATACTGTCTTCAAAGAGATGTACGAGGAAATCGGCGTAGTTGCCGGCTCTGATTATATTGTCCCTCCGGCTGCCAGACGAACACCATTTTTCAGCCAGCCCTACAATGAGCAGAGACGACGTGAATTTGAGGAGAAGATGATCTACATTGGCAAGAAACAGACACCTCCATTCAGGAAGAAGCTGTTCAATGCTGCATATTTCTGGATCCAGGATCCACTTGTGGATGAGCTCCATCCCGAGGTTGACAACGGCGAATTGACGGCCGGCGAATGGATCATGCCTGAGGTTGCTTTGGCTGATTGGGAGTCAGGAAAGCGTCGTATACCCCCACCTATTCTTCACCTGCTCCGTAGCATGAAATCAGAGCATTTTGCAGCGATAACCCTGAGCGAGACACTCCTGCCTGTTGGTCTGCAGACCAAGGTGGAATTTGCGCCGGGTTACCAGGTGATACCAATTACTTCGGCTACCATAGAGCCGTTCTTCAATACCAATATGATCATTATCGGCGATGAGCTGGTCGTTGATCCGGGCGCAAATAACGCGGGAGAGGAGCACCTGAGAGAATTGGTTAGGAGTTTTCCGAAGACTCCAAAAGTGTTCATCACCCATCATCACGAGGATCACTGGATTGGTGTGAGAGTGATAGAGGAGATCTTTCCTGATGCTGTGGTCTATGCCCATAGGAACACTGTGGAGAGGATGAGAACGGACTTGAAAACTGAGATTATAGATGATGGGTATATTTTTGAGTTGGAAAACCACACTCTGAAAGCACTGGAAACTCCAGGACATGCTGATAGTCACATGGTCCTCTTTGATGAGGAGAGAAAGGTGCTGATTGCCGGTGATCATGTTGTCGGTTTTGGTTCTGCTGTACTTGACCCTGTAACGGGGAGTATGACACGGTATTTTGAATCTACAAGGAAAATGATAGATCTGGATCCCAAGCTGGTCCTACCTGCACATGGCCCTCCAAATTTTGCAGGAAGACGTTTGCTGGAGAAATACCTTGAACACAGAACAGATAGAGAGAACAGGATTCTTGCATCGATCAATGGAGGAGCGAAGGATTTTGATCAGATTATTCAGGACGTTTACCAAGATGTGCCAGCCAAAATGTGGGAAGTAGCAAAGCGAAATATCAAGTTGCATGTTGAGAAACTGGTTGAGGAAGGAAGAACGAACTGGAACATCTAGTACTATCTTACTAAGTTCTTGCAATTGTAGTGATGAAACGGATCACACAAATATTACTTTCGATTGACTCTGAGGGTGTTATGTGTGGAATTGAAATACTCTGATGAACTAAGGTAGTATGAATTTCAGTAAATTCAAACAGATCAAACTACGAACTCGACTAATTGCGTTGATGGTTGTATCAATCACTCTCAGCTCATTACTAATCATCACTACTTCTGCATGTGGTGTACCTATAGGAACTGGTGCTGGATGCATTGGACCATAGTTTGTGTAAAATAATTACTTGAACGTGTATACTTTCAATATTCACTATACTGTAACTATAGCTCTGACAAAATCTTGTGATCTAAGAATTTTTTCCGTCAAGATGGTATATTCCTTTAGATATCCCTCATAACTACTCGAGGTTCCAATTCTATCCCCTAAGGACTCGATGATTTGGTGAGCCCAGGAACTGACCTGGAACTCGTCAGATTGACTTACAGCCTCCGTACGGGGGATCCTGAAATTCTCATCAGGTTGATCCAAAGAATATACAATAGCTGATTCGATTGAAGAAAGAAATGGATCGTCCCCTGTAATACTTTTTACAAGATTAATAATTCTAGTTAGAGTAATTGAAATTCCTTTACTACTTTGACTTAAATATTTGATCATCTGGATCCCTATACCAAGCAGACAATAGATTCTTATCTCTTTGAATTGCTGTGGGATTACATCTGAATAATCAAGGTATTTGTTTATACTAGCAATTGGATCAAGATCCATTCGGTAGAACGGATGAACCGATTTAATCACTTCTATGAAGATTGGGGACAAATGAAACTGGATTTCTTCTAATATTTTGAGGTTTTCTTCTATAGCTTGTATATCTCGGCTCACTAGACAATATCTGAGAAGTGAATAAGAGAGGGTACTGGAATCGTTAAGTGTCATCCTTAACTGGACTGCTCTTTGGTATAGGTGTTCAGATTGACTGTCCATAGGTTTACAAATCTCTACTAAGGCGAGAGTTTCTAATGCATCTGCTTCAAGACTTTTTTGGGCGTTTGTGACAGCTAGTGATAGAGCCTCTCTAGCCGACTTTTCTGCACCCTTTATTTTATTTAGAGCCAAATAATTCCTACTCATGTTAATATGCAAAACAGGTAGACCTACAGTGTTTCCAACAGAAATATATCTAGACACGATTTCTTCATAATAGGCATTGGATTTCTCGAATTCATTTGTAGCATAATAGGTCAATGCGACATTTGTTCTTGATTCTAAATGATCGGAAATGTGTGATCTCCGATCAGCAGCTCTTTGAAAGTATTGCCTCGCATCGAGTATTTCATTTTCGATTAAATGAGTAAATCCTACATAGTGTAATCGAGTACCTTCTTCAACAATTTGTACTGGTGATGCTAAAGCTAGATCTTCATCGCGATATCTCGTTCTCATAGAAATCAACGCATATTGAGGAAGCTCATAATTCATTTCGCTTAGATATGATAGCAATAGAAAACTCTCCTGATGACGACCCGATCGAAGATATGCAATTCCGAGGTTCCCTATAACTTGGGACTTTATTATAACATCAAGTTCAAAATTTTTGATTTCTATTGATCGCTTCACAAAACTAATTCCCGTACGTAATGTTGCTGTTGATCTCGAAATATAATTTGCCAGATTACTTTGTAGGATCTGTGTCCTTGTCGTTCTGAATATAATATAGATCAGAGCAGCTGCTATTACTACAGGATCCTGTCCATCTAGAGGTGGTAAAGACAGCGATTCTTGTATCCCAAGTAGTGATATTTGTAGATCTGCATTGAACTCTTGCATCAACCTTTCTACGTACGTCAACGGTCGTTTCAAGGGAATTTTTGGAAGATGCAATCGCCGACTCTCATACAACAAATTGCGATACTGTTTCAATATCTGCTTCAATGATCCAATATACTCAACTCCAACAAAATCACGTTCCAGGACAGGATACTCAATCGCCCTACAGGCAAGATAAACACAACCAAGAAACACCACGTCCACATTTCTTCCTCTCAGAAATTTTGCCTGGTATACTTTCTCAAACGTCTCACATGCAATTTTCGTCAAATCAGAAGTGAGCCAATCCAGTCGATCAATGATTATCCTAATCTTTTTCTTATGTTTGGTATTTGAAATGAGATCTAACCACAGCTTGGGATACCCCTTATCCCACCTGGGATAGATATAACCAAACAATCCAGCAATCTCATTAACAAAATTAGCATCGAGGTAGAAGCCCTCGGGGAGTCCGTACTCCTCAATCACCTCGTCAATTATCTCAGCAATCCGGTTTGACGAGACGAGGGTACTCACAATGAAAAGTCACCAGTTTATCAATTAAAATTGTTCTGTCTTCCAATAATTTGGAAATTCAAGGGGTTGTTTTTGCCAAGGACTCACTCATTGACTTCCAGAGTTGCTGAATTTTTTGATGCAGTGATCTTGACATGATCGCCACTCTTGATGACCACCGTGGGATCCTCGTTCATGCCATAGACCATGGGAATACGGGCCACAGAACAGCCTGCCACTGTTCCCTGGTCACTCTCACGGTTAATAATCGCCAAAGGACCCATCCCATTTTTTACAAGATTGATCAG
>JAEOUB010000159.1 GCA_016839545.1 Candidatus Kariarchaeota archaeon
CATGCACAACTGTGGTCTCCCTTCTCCCCTCAAGACATCTGTGGCTGGGTCTCAAAATGTAACTCTTTGTTCCGAAAATATCTTCGACTGAGATCCCTCGATCCAAGGCAACTGCATTGGATTTCACGATATCAGTCACCTTGTAGTTGACATGATTCGTGCAGTGCTCACAGACGATTGAATATACTTTGCTCAGATCAATCGTGTTTGAGCCATTCTCCGATATACCAGCAAAATTATTGAAGTGGATTTTTGCCTCATCATCGGACATAATCTTTCCGAGAATGCCTGTTAGGTTCTGTTTGACTGCCCCTGTTGTAAAAACTGTGAATATCGCACCGAAGAAATACACGAATGCTACAACCATTTCTGTGGAGATTGGCAGAGTAATAAAACCAAAAACTTGGAAAACGAGTGTTGCATAACCCAGAGCAAACCCTACAAGCATTAAAAGAATAACATTCCAAGCACCCGTCGGGTAGATATTGTTTTGTAACAGCTCTACGATCTGTTGAGATCTTGAAACTGATATCAAAAGAAACCCTATCCCTACAAGAGTCATGCCAGCAATGATTAACTCTTCCACGTCCCGAGTTATAACTTCGGGAAATAAAAATGCTCAAGTTGAAATACGATTACATTTCAACCTTGTATGATAAATTAATCGATAATTTGGAAGAGAATTTGCTGTTACTTAATTTAGAACTTTTTTACCAGATGAGAAGTACAGATCAGTCCATTCCTTGTAAATCTCTCCAATATCATCATAAGTAGCATCTTGGATGGTACTACTCAGCAATTTCTTGTCCTCTCCCTCATCATACATCTCATAGAGATTGAGAAGTCGACTGAAGTCTGGATGAGTATTGGGCTCTTTGTAGGAGGAGAGAAGGTTGGGTATCATTGTTTTCTCTTCGAGATAGGTCTTGATATCACTGATTTCCGCACTGCGTTCTCCAATTTTACCAGCTAGTGCAAGGATTGCTTCTAGCATTACTTCATCTTCGGATTTGATATTCTCGATGTAATCGAGATAGAATTTGGTAGCCTTTGTACCAAATTCGGATCTATCCCGAATTTGACCTGCAGATCGATCGATTGCCCGATCCACTCGTGCACTCAGGTGTTGGGATATTCTAAACGATAGACGATTGTCCTTGCTCATAGGGGCAGATGCATTCGGAACTATATAAATGGGTACTAATGGACAACAAACATTATCGAAATCGCACTCTCGAAAAGTGAGATATTTCAGATAATAATACATTAAATCAGGTTAATAGTTGCAAATCCTTGTAGTTATGTGGGTACGAAATTAGGCATTATTTTTACATATTTCGTACATATTGTATAGTAACTCTTGTCGATCGATCCAATCCAAAGAAGGAATTTACCCTTTGTTTTCCATATCAAGTTTTTCCATAATCAGAGCTTGATTCCTCTCAATCTGCGAGAATTGTTCAAATACATCCCTCCAAATGGGACTCAGTTCCTTCGCAATCTTCTGCTCTACACGGTAGGCTCCACGTGTCATATCTAGATACCCAATAATTATTGCACCAGGGATATACGTCATGACAAAAAACAGAATGTAATACCTGAATAACTTGAATTCCTCCGGGATGATGGTAAGGTTCTCGATGAGAAGATAAAATGTGATGGATACAAAATTGAGAAGTGATACAGGATAGGCGAGCCAGTTGCTATGTCCTCGAATGAAATAGGTTCTACTCTCAGAGAGCTTGTAGAGGAAGTTTCGTAATTTACTCATAGTTTAAAACGAGAGCTTCAGGTACTTTAAGCTGTATAATCTGAAATGGTTTCATCTATTCTCTTATCAGGATGGGGCACAAGGGGTGAATATGGAACAGGCCCATCTCATTTTGTTTGATATTGATGGGACCTTGGTAGACTCAAACGAGGCGATACTGGAAGCCTTTCGGATAGCTCATAAAACGATAGGAAGAGAATATCCGGGTGATGAGATGATCTCCTCAAAATTCGGCAAATCTCTCATGCCTATTCTCGAAGAGTTGAAGATCCCTGAAAGTGATCTTGATGATTTTGTCCATGCCTTTAGAAATGCAGAACTAGAGTCAACACAATTTTCCCTGTTTGGTGGTATGAGAGAGGTGCTAGACCTTGTCAAACAACTCACAGGGACACTTGCTGCAGTCACCTCAAAATCTCAAGTAACAGCAAACCATGTACTTGAAACGCTAAATCTGTCAGAAGAATTTAC
>JAEOUB010000160.1 GCA_016839545.1 Candidatus Kariarchaeota archaeon
CCGATATATACCATGAAAAACGAGATCTGCCAGGCAGAAACGGGATCTGAAGGGGTTTCACCCTCAAGACTGTACACATCCAGTTGTATAATCACCTGTGTCTGGAATTCGACAATACTGAATGGTGGTTGGTAGAGGATCTGAAGGATTTGATCTCGTATGGTACGGACAAAATCATCTTCACCAGGGAGTGCCAGTAGATGTACAGTTGGAACATCAGTTATTCCACTTTCATAGTCAAGATACATAGCAGTGAAATTAGAAGGTATAAGTATACAGGGGGAGTCCCCACTGTCCCGTAGAGCAATTCCTGCATTTTCTTCCGGAACTGTAGGATCAAGGAACACTAGATTAACTCCGTCTAAAGGGGCTTCCTCCATCAGTGTTTGCTGTTCAAACAACTCTTCAAAGAGTTCACCCATTTGGATGTCACCCTGACCGAGATCATAATTCATGATGTAGAGATCCTGGCCATCATATGACACGGGTTGATTGATATCAAGCAATAGCAATCCTGTCATCAAAACCCACATCAATACAGGCACTACAAACACCATGATTTTGATGCCTCTTCTCCTGATAGTCCGTCGGAAGTCATTTAGCATCAATGCCAATAATTGAGCTCTTCTATCGACGTCTTTAGCTTGCATTAATTCCCTCACCCGTAACCAGCCCGATGAATACATCTTCAAGATGTGCTTTCTTGAACTGTTCCTCCAGATCATCAGGTTTCCCGATGGCGACTAACTTACCATTGACCATGATACCGACTCTATCACAGAGTTCATCCACCTCATGAAGATCATGTGTGGTCAGAATTATCGTCTTTCCCATTTCTTTTGCCATCTTTTTTATCAGGTTCCGGACTGTCCGTGCTCCCAGGACATCCACACCTGTTGTTGGCTCATCAAGAAAAATCAGATCCGGATTCATCACCAAGGCTCGAGCCACGAGTACTTTACGTTTCATCCCTCCTGAAAAGTCTTTGACCCTATCATTCTCTCTCCCCCTGAGTCCGACAATATCGATGAGCTCCTCTGTCCGGCGTTCAATCTCATCTTTTGACATGGTACCATGCATCCTCCCGTAAAATAGAATGTTTTCCCTGGCAGTCAAGTTCTCATACGGTTGACATTCCTGAGGTAGGAGACTGGTTCTCTTCCGTATCTCCATTATTTCATCTTTGGTGTCGAAATCAAAAATTTCAGCTGTACCTTCAGATTGACGTAGGAGACCTATCAATGTGCGAATTAATGTCGTTTTCCCGGCTCCATTTGGACCGAGTAGGCCGAAGACCTCTCCTTGTTTGATTTCCAAATTAATATCTTCAAATGCGGTTATTTCGCCGAATCTCTTGGTTAATCCTTTGATCTTAATTAATGACATGAGGAATTTTGGATAAGGGCAAATATGAAATTTGGGTGATTTACAATGTCTGTGGTCAAAATTGTAGTTAAAAAAGATCCAAAAGGCGTGATTTCCATATTTGGTACGTCGAAATTGAAAAACCCTCTCAAAATTCTATTCTGTAAAAATTTCAATATCTATTAAAGAGGACCTTTCACCTTCTTGTGTGTAAATTTGATCCAGAGAATAATTTACAAAGAGATTGATAATCTGCTGGTGAACTGTGTGGCTCATTTATCGCTTCATTGGAGAATTCTCACTGTTCGATTTGCAGAAAACACAGTTTTATACAATTCATACCTCTCACAGCTATGGATAACCCACTATTGCTCAAATACATGATCTGGGCAGATCGTACCATTTTTGGGCTTTGTGAAGAACTAAGTGAGGTTTCTTTCAGGTTGGAACCTGTATCCGGTATAGGTACTCTTGAATCTATTCTCAAACACATGGCGGAAGAGCTGGTGGCATGGTTAGGTGATCTGAAAAAAATATCGTGGAAAGCAGATTATGAGTCAATTCAAACAATGACACCTCTGGAACTGATTAGTATGATCAAACGGATGCATACTGAGTGGAAAGAATTCCTGTCTTCATCAACTTCATCATTATTCGAAATTGACGAGGGTGATGGTCTTGTAGTCTCGTTGACACTTGATGAAGCGATGTTTAACCTGGTAAATCACTCAAGCTATCATCGTGGTCAGATTGTAAAACTGTTGAGAAGTATGAATATTGGGGTCCCAATTACTGATTTTTACTGGTACAAGATTTCTCTTTCAGGAAAAGGTGACAGGTAGAAAATTATAGTGAATAATGGGGCCCATGATGAGCCCCATGGACACTATGGTTGACCTAGGTCAAGAAGCCTATACCAACACGGGGTTGTTTTTGGTGATCTCTGCCCACTTGGCACCGAAGCCCAGGTAGTAGCCCACTTTGTCGTAGACTGCAAAGTAGATGAACACGAAGGCGTAGATGATGTGGTCATCAATGATAGGGTTGTTGGATAGGGGCAGGGATGCCAGCCACATCATAACCATGATGAGTGCTCCGGAGATACCTGCAACACGGGTACCAATACCAAGGATGAGTGCTAGTCCTACAAGTCCAAGTCCAGCCAGGAATAGGAATTCAGTGCCGGGTTTACCTGCAATGTTAGCAAAGAAGTCAGCGAGGGGTGACTCGGTTGTACCGAAGGTCAGGAAACCATAGGTTACTTTTCCGCCATTAATTTTGGCGTTTTCTTTTGCGGTTGCAAATCCAAGTCCGAACATCTTGTCAATAAATGCCCAGAACATAACGAAACCGAGTGCGATTCGGGTGAGACCGATGACATATTTGTCGGTGGTGAGTTTTTCCATAGCGGTGTTCCTCCAGAAGCATGTTTCCATGCAACTTCATAATAACTATACCGTTTATAGTATTTAAAAAAAACTATAGGGTTTGGACATTTGTATCATTTGACTTACCTTTACTACACAATAATTCATATTTTTTCTAAATTATATGATTAAATCGCAAATTCGATAACAAAAATAAGACACGTACGAAATCATGACTCGTTGTCAGGGTGATCGCGGATTTGGGTCACAATCACTTCTTGGAGCACGGAGGGGGCAGTCATCCGTAACATTGCTAGCCTCTCGATTGATGTTATCCGTTTGATTGCGGCTATGCAGCTGTCTGTGAAATGGGATTCCTGTACAATTCTCACCAATAGTTCATCGGAACTGATTTTTTTCAGAGCTGTGTATCTCACATTCTCATCTGGATCTGAAGTAGCAACTTTGCAGAAAGTGTTCATATTTTCCTCAACTGGCTCTAATCGGGCAACCGATGTATCTCTAACCCAACGACCTTCATCTGCAAGAGCAACGTTTCTTAGGATATCCACATTGGTTACCTTGGATACTGCAATCTCCCGTATTTCAGCCTCTAGTGAGTTCTGTACCAGTTCCTCTAGATACGATTGGTCCTGTAATTGCTGTGCTGCCTTCTCTCGAACCCCGAACTCCTCATCTGAGAGTGCAATTGAGTGTAACAGCTCTCCCTGCTCAAGATGTCCAACGGCAGCTTTTCTGACCTCTGCGTGAGTGTCCCTGACTGCAACAATGGCTAGTGTGGGAGGATCCCTTAGTTTCCATACTGCAGCAAATCTAACCAGCCAGCTACTATCGGCCTGCGATATTTGACTCAATACGTCCTGGTACTCTTTCTTGAGGGAGCGTACGGCTGCTTCTCGGACCTTGGCATCTGTGTCATGAAAGGCCATTCTCACCAGTACTTCCTGGCTCTCAAGACGTGCCGGTACCTCTCGCCTCACCTCTGCATTGATTTCCTGTATCGCGATTTTCTGTAACAATTCCTGATTTTCCACTCGTTTTGTGGCTTCTTTCCTGACAAATGCATCTGGATCTGTATCGGCCAATTCCTCCAATAGCATTTGATCTTTAAGCTTCTTGATGGCAGCTCCTCTCTCAAACGAGTTCTTGCCCTCTCTTGCCACCCGGGCGAGTTCTTTTTGAACATGCTCGTCCTCTGCAGCTTTATCAGAAATGTACATTTCTACCCTGATTCTGCCCCTTCCAACTTTAAATCCTTCTGATCTCACCAAACGCTCCGGTACAATTCTGGAGCCACTTGGGGTTTTGATAATTCAAGTTATCTAACATAAAAAAGTGCACTACCGTCTGAAATCAGGTGATCCAACAAGAATAGCCCCTGAACAGTTAGTTACTGTTAACCCAATCGTTTAATAGTGCTAGTCCGTAGATAAGGTTAGAAAGGAGTAATTATTATGTCCGGACAAGAAACTATAGACGACAAGACTCTAACAGAGTCAAAAGCATTTGTCACCATTTCCGAGACTGCATTGAGCCAGCTAACCGCAGTGATCACACAGCAAGACCGTGAAGATCTGTTTCTGCGTCTGTATGTGCAAGGTGCAGCAGGTGGAATTTCCTTTGGAATGGCACTAGACTCCCGCAGAAGTGAGGATGATCACACCTGTGAATATGAGGGTGTAGAGGTTGCTATCGATCGGATTTCATTCCCCTACCTTGACGGTGCCTCCGTGGATTATGTTGAGGATAAAGATGGTGGTAAATCAGGATTTCAGATTTCTTCACCCAATGCAGATCTTCTCGCTGCCTCTGGAGGAGGCTGTGGTTCCTGTTCTGGTGGAGCAGGCTGCTGTTAGTTAAAAACTGATTATCCAATATTTATCCAAAATTTATCCAACCAAATTAACTCAAATATCGATTAATAGCTGTGGCTACCTGACCACGGTGAGTGGAGATATGTTCGATGAAGTGCCAGACCAGGTACTTGTAGGAGTAGCTGTTCCCACTTGCTTTAGAGGTCCATACCTTCTCGAGGTCAGATGGACTGAGATTATCCAGTGTTTCAAAATGTCGTGCCATACTCACCTCTGATGCCTGTTTGAGGCCATCAATTGAGCTCAGATCAGGTGAGAATTCTGGATCATGTGACTGGGTCTCATACAGGTAATTTGCCATCCGGTATTCAGCTCCTAGGATATGGCGGAATCTCTCACCTATAGTGGAGTCGGCTCCTTCATACAGTGGTCTACTCAGCATTTCGTCAGTAATTTTATCAAGTAATTGATCTAGGGCCTTGTGCTCCTCTTCAACCATATATTTCAGGAATTCAAAAGTGTCCATAACTTCTGAGCCACAGTCTCTTTATCTATTTTTGGCTTATCGTCTAGTTCTGTGCAGACTCGTTACTCAGATCCCGGGCTAAGATATCATCAAGTAGCTTGTTCAGGGGGACTTCTAGCTCTGGGTAATAATCGATCAGGTCAACCTCTTCGGCAAGCAGTCCAAGATTGAGCTTGGAACTGAAATTGATGGTTGCCCCCAGATGCAAACCCTGTTTATGCAGCTTATCATCCCATTTTGAGGTAAATTCTGCAAGAATGTTTTCCTCCTGATTGTCGACCGGCTTAATTACCTGGTTCCACAGATAATAATCGATTCTCGGCTTCATTCCACGCATTACTTTATACATCTCGCCCAGTAGATTCTCAGCTGCTCCTGCACCATAAGTAGCTGGTCGGATGACCATAATCGTGGCATCTGCAAGTACCATGTTGTTCACAGAATTGAGGCTGGTTCCGGATTGATTATCAATTATTACCAGGTCATAACCAGCAGCGTGAAGATCGTGTTCTGCAATCATGGATCGTTTGAGTGCCTGTTGCCACCACTCCTTACTTTTCCATGAGAGGAATGTCTTGCCTACCTTGGGTTCCAGCGTATAGATGACATCCAACCCCTCTATCACACATTTTCGTGGAAGCAAGGACACATCGTCAACTTTCTCTTCCAGATAATCAATCCAGTTATGGCCTTCCTCAGCCGGTTTGATTAGGTGGAGGAGTGATGGTGCCTCAAGATCGGCATCGATGATGACTGTTTTCAGACCACGTCTGATAGCTGCAACTGCAAGCATTACTGAGGTAATGGTTTTCCCATTTCCCCCTCGGGTAGAATACACTGTTA
>JAEOUB010000161.1 GCA_016839545.1 Candidatus Kariarchaeota archaeon
AAATAGTGGAGGATATGAGTTATCCCGTTGACCGTATTCGAGCGCAGATACCTGCCCTTTCCAGGGAGATGAACGATCAGCCGGTGGTCTATTTTGATGGTCCATCTGGCTCGCAAGTGGCAGAGCAGAGTATTGATGCCATGGTCGAATACATGACCATGGGCAGTGCCAATCTCGGCGGTGCATATCCCACATCACAGGAATCCGACCAGATAGTTGAAGATGCAAGAGAGGCAATGGCTGACATGCTAGGGGGAAAGCCTTCGGAGATTGCTTTTGGTCAGAATATGACGTCACTAACTTTCGATCTATCACGAGCACTCGCCAGAACATGGGATCTAGATGGAAATATCGTTGTCACCGAGATTGATCATCGAGCGAATGTTGATCCTTGGATCATCGCAGCAGAAGAGAAGGGGATCGAAGTCCGGTGGATACCTCTTGACACCGAGACACTTACCCTGGACTACAAAGATCTCAATACTATCATAGATGAGGATACCCAGTTAGTGGCAATTACTCATGCTTCCAATGGGATTGGTACAATTACAGATCTCAAACCCGTGGTTGAACGATCTAAGGAGGTAGATGCCATACTTGTAATGGATGCAGTTCACAGCGCTCCCCATGTCTCAATTGACCGTGATGAGCTGGGTGTGGATATCGTCCTGTGTTCAGCTTACAAATTCTTTGGGCCCCACACCGGTATTGTTTCAATCAGAGAAGGCATATTTGACCCACTCCAGACGTATCGACTCACGACTGCTCCAGTGAATTCCCCAGGAAAGATGGAAACTGGTACACAGAGTATTGAGTCCCTCGCCGGTGTGATTGGTGCAGTCAACTTCATTGCTGAACAGGGTGCGGGAGAAACAAGGAAGGAGCAGATCAAGTCGGCATTTGCTAAAATCCATGAGCATGAGGACGCACTTGCGGATTATATTCGTACCGAACTCGGTGCCTTGGATACCATCACTCTTTACCAGAGTGAAGGTCCAAAGACTCCAACTATTGCATTTCGTCATAATGCAGTAACACCCCACGATCTGGTAAAGAAACTGGGTGATCAGGGAATTTTTCTTGGAAACGGTCATTTCTATGCCCGTACCATAGGTGATATCCTGGAGCTCAACGACAAAGGTGGTTGGAACCGGATAGGAATGGCACCATACAGTACACGCCACGAGGCAGAACGGTTTGTTCAGGCTATCAAAAACCTGTAAATATACCGAATATTCAGATACTTTTCTTTCCGACTTTATCAATCCAGTCTGCAGACTGAAATAGGTTCTATGGAATTTCCTGATTTGGATGACGAATTTAAGAAAATTATATCCAGGGCAGATCAGATTGTTTCTTTTGAACTTACCAAAAAGGAGCGTTTTCAGACACTGACAGCGCTACGGGAAGAGGATGGTAGATTGAAAATTGGAATTCAGAATCTACGAAGGGATGCAAAAGAACTCCGTGCCAATCTTGATAGTGCCCATTGCCTTCGAAACGAATACGAGGAATATTTCACCATCATTACGATCTACTCTGGTACCGAACAGCAGGAGGTTCTCAAAGATCACATTGCAGACTACAACTGGGCAACCTATGCCAATATCCAGGATCAATACTATGCGCTTACCAAGGACATTCCCCTAGAGCAAATGGAAAATGAGTATCAGGCCATTGTCGAGCGATATCAAAGATACGAGTTACGGAGGCGGGAACTGGTCGAGAGAAGTCTACGTATCCTTAGTGAGATTGATCGGAGTCTGAAGAATCTCAGCGGTTGATGACATTTCTCTTGCTGATCCCGAGTTCATCATCAATTCGCATGTTGTGTCGTGCATGCTTTGGACCTACCAGGGTGAAGTAGGTTATGTAGATTACCCAGATATAGGACAGGGTTGGAGCAAAAGAAGTTGGGCCAAACTGGCTCAGAAGCATCATCGTTACTGTGAAAATCCAGTAGAACACTTGGTAGGGTGATCTTACATTTCTGAAAGCGGAATACGGTAATGAACTGATCATCACCAGGGAGATCATAACTGCAGAGGCCACGAATAGAGGGATGGAAATCTCTGGTAAGACATACCATGCAACAATCAAATATGCAGACACCGGAGATGGCATCCCTGTAAAATATCCAAACATTGGTGACATCATGAACCGTGATAGTCTGAAACTTGCAGTGAAGAAATAGAGAAAACCGACAAAAAAGGCAAGGAATATAGAAGTTGGAAGCAGTATATCAAGGATTATGAGTGCAGGTGCTGTGGCAAAGGTAATCTGATCAGCAGCTGTGTCAAACTGGGGTCCAAGTCGAGGCTTGGTGGTTGATCTCCTGGCCAGTTTTCCGTCGACTGCATCAAATCCACCCCCGATCATGATAATCCTGAAACTCAGTTCTGGTGAAAGCGGTGTGAAGAAGAGGATTGCAATTGAAACTACCATTCCACAGGCCAAATTTGATAGAGTGGAAATGTTAGCTAACAAGGCATAGATATCGGCTTTCCAGGGTCCCACATTGAACGTACGATGGCCAATAGAGTCACTTTTTGCCATTCTGCTCATAGATCATTCCTCACGATGGTTGCAACCGATGTCAGTCCTGCCTGCAC
>JAEOUB010000162.1 GCA_016839545.1 Candidatus Kariarchaeota archaeon
ATCCCTCGGCATCAATAGATTGTGGAAGATCATAGTTGACCTGGGATCTCATCTCCATAGTCATGTGGCTTAGGTCATGATAGAACTCATCTGTGCTTATCTTGGAAATCGTATATCCGTGCTTTTCTACCGCTTTAACCAGTTTGTTGGAAAAATATGTCTTTCCTGCTGCTGTGGGACCTGAGATAGCCAGAATGTAGACCACAATATTGTGTTGAATTGTAACTATTAGACAATAGTGCTTGTATTATAATTTGCTGTCCTCTAACCATAATATTTTGATGACATAAGATTGAGGATATATTGCATGGATGATGCTACACGCCTAGAACGGATTGAGAAGCAATTGAAAGTGCTTCCTCAGCGACCGGGAGTTTATATCATCTATGATATTAGTGATGAAGTCATCTATGTTGGCAAAGCCAAGGTCCTTGCTAATAGAGTGCGATCTCATTTTGCCAAAAGTACTGATTTCTCGAAGTCAAGAGTGATCAGAGAGCAAGGAGCGAGGATTGAAGTTCACGAAGTGAGTACTGAGAATGAAGCTTTACTACTGGAGTATAATATGATCCAGGAACATCAACCTCCACTTAATACCAGATATACCGATGGGAAAACGTATCCTTACCTTGAAGTTACAACAGGTGAACAGTGGCCCCGTTTTATTGTCACTCGGGATCGTACGAGTCAAGACTCTGTCTTTCTTGGACCCTTTTCTGATGTGGGTGCTGTGAAACGATCCCTTCGTTATGTCCTCAAACTCTTTCCTGTGGCAGATTGTCAGAAAGAGATTCATCTGGGAGATGCTCAGGATTGGGCAAAGACCTGTATACGACGTCGGACTCGTCAATGTATGAGGCCATGTGAAATCGATGTAGATGCAGACGAATACCAGGATAATGTGCAGCAGGTAATTCACTTCATGGAAGGTAAGTTACCTCAGGTTGTGGCTGATGTTGAGTCGAAGATGATTGATGCCAGTAAATCATTGGAATTTGAGAAGGCTGCCAAATACCGAGATGTGATCAAATCGATCCAGCGGACGATGCAACGACAGCAAGTGTTTCTCGAGGGTGTAGAGGACAACTATGTACTTGTAGAGAGTGCCAATTCCAGTGAAATTAACTTCTCTCTGCAAAAGACAGAAGATAATAGAATAGTAAGAAGAGACAACTTGATGATAGAGAAAGAGGATTCAGAAGCCCCTACCAATATCATAGAACAATGTCTCGATTTTGTATCCAGCATTCTTCAACTGGATAAATCATCAACCCCTCCACTTCTGATTATTGATGGCCAATACAGTGATGCTCTCCTGTCTGCTCTCTCTTCCTACCATGTGAGAGCTCGTGTTTCCAATTCAGACTTGGATCGACAACTGATCACCATGGCTAAACATCATTCTGATAATCAACTTCAACGCAGGCTTCTTGTCCAGCGTGATCGGAGATTACCATCAAGGAAAGTAGAGGATTTGGGTAAATTGCTTGGTCTCGAACTTCCACCATACACTATCGATACCTTTGATGTTTCTACATTAATGGGTACCAACAATGTTGCATCTTGTGTGCGATTTTTGAATGGAAAGCCTCTGAAGAAAGGTTACCGAAGGTTCAAAATCATGACAGTAGAACAGCAAGATGACTTTGCCTCGATGTACGAGGCAGTATCGAGGCGATACCGTGAGATCACAGATGGAATAGATCAGAAAGGTCTTCCAATTCCTGATCTGGTGGTGATAGATGGTGGTGCCGAACAACTAAAGCGTGCTAAGAAAGCTTTGGATGAGCATAATCTGGACATTCCGGTGATTGGACTGGCCAAGCGCGAAGAGGAGATCTATCTTCCAGATGTGGAAACCCCATTGAATGAGGATAATAGCCGACCTGGGATGCTACTTCTCATGGCAGGGAGAGATGAAGCACATCGGTTTGCGGTAAGTTATCAGAGGACCTTACGGCAAAAAGAAGGTCTGAAATCAATCTTGGACGATATCCCAGGGGTGGGTCCGAAACGGAAATCAAAGCTATTGAAGACGTACAAGACTGTATCATCTGTTGCAAAAGAGAGTTCCGAGACACTTTCATCTAAGATCGGGATCTCTTCAAAACTAGCATCTGAAATAATTGCTGCATGTCGTTCCTTCACTACACAGCAGGGAAGAAGACGACGATAATCACATTGCTCGAATGATCTTGACCATTTCCTTGAGTAGAGCTCGTTCTTCACTGGATACAATCTTATCAGTTCTGGCCTTTGCATATGCCTTCTCGATGATCTCCATCCTCCCCTCAAAGAGCTCTTTTTCCTCTTTGGAGTCAATTTTGCCATCAGCCTTTGCTTTCTGGAGCAGATGACTGTACTTCTCAATATCGGAGATAATTGAGATCATCAATTCCTCCTCATCAGGCGTCAGCTTTCCATCTTTCATGGCTATGGCCTTCAGTTGATCCCATATTGCCTCACGCTCTGCCTGATCGACCATAATACCAAATGAATATAGTTACTCTTCCTGATAAGCATTAGTTCTTTCCAAGTAGGGATTGCTGTAATATTGCAAGTAATTGCATACCCGCTTCAGCAGGTTCTACACGCCGTGTAGAGAGAGTATCCTCTGAATACCAGGTCAAAAACCATGTACAAGGTTGAGTTCTTCTAATTTATTCATCCGCCGGTAAATCGGGCTTTAGAGTAGAAGTCAAATTTTGGTACAATAGTTGCTTGACACAGACTGATACAGTCTCCACATGTAGTAAAAACACTCTATTCTACTATTTCAAGCCCAATCTACCAATTGCCTTCAAGTAGTCTCGTATCTTGGCAGCCTGTTCAAAATTCTGATTTGATACATGTGTCCCCATTTCTGCTTCTAAGTGCTCTACAAGTTCAGGGTCATCTCCCTGGAAGAAGGAGATAAAACCCTCCATCGCAGTCCTGTACTCATCAGCATCAACCTCTACCTCGCAGGGCCGCATACACTGTCTAGTCTGCCTCCGTATACAGGTCTGCACTATCTTGTGATCATCCCCCAGGATGACCTCCTTGCCGCAGTCTGCAATCCTGTAGTGATTGGCAGCCACACTGAGGACCACCTGGATATGGTGGGTCTTGGGAAAGGGTCCAAGGATCACCTCGTCATCTTCCTCGATATACTTCTTCTTACGTGCCCTTGGAAAGTCCTCATCATGAAACACTTTCACAAAACGGTACTGCTTGATACCTTTTCGAGGACCATTTAGTGCTGGATAGTGCTCCTGTATCAGTTCCAGCTCCCTCCGGGTGGCATCGATCTTGGAGTCAAAGACCTCGACATCCACCGACCGCATATATTTGGCAATCATCTTGTTACGGTTGCTCTCCTTGCTTACGAGGTGATTACGGATTTTCTCCTTGAGATTATTTGCCCGAGCAACATAGATGACCTTACTGTCCTTGTCGCGGATCAGATAGACACCTGGCGTCTCAGGTATATCCCTCAGCTGCTTGAAGATGTCCATCATACAAGCTCAAAGCTTCCCCTGTAGATAAGGCTTCAAGATTGCGGATGTTCCATAGGTACCAATGAATGGGCAGAAAAAAAGTGTGGCTCAGCGCCCATCTTACTCCTCATAGCGATGATTAGGCGCTCGGGGCATGTGGTGTCTTCATAGCCACATAGAAGGGGGAGATTCTCAAGTTTTAATCTTATCTGAACTATCCTGCACTTTCCGTCTTTCTGGTCAGTGGAATTGCAGGCTTATTTTGTCGAGAAAATCAGTTTTGTGTCTGAGAATGGTCATGGGATCGTCTGCTTTGAGGATAAAACTGAATTCAAACCGGTGGTTGATGGTGTAGGGCAGGTATGTGGGCCTGTAGCCAAATATATCCTGGTACTCCTCACATATGCTATCCAGTCTGTCTATAATGTTCCTGTAGTCGATGAGAGGTGTTCCCCAGACAAACGTGTACTTGGTGACCTCGGTGTCATCAAATTGTTGTTTGATGCTATCAATGAAATTCTCTGACTTTGAGGTTGAGGTAATTGGCTGGTCATAGTTGATGATGGATGATCCAAGGATCTTCTTATTCGGTATTGATTCTACCATTCCATCGAAGTTGAGTAATCGGGTGTAGTTTAGTGATATTTCTATAACCACCCCTTCAGATGCCCCAATTCGCACAAGATCATTGACAGAGAAAGGCTCAGTTGTCAGGATATACAGTCCTGATACAAAATTCTGGATAGTATAGATTGAGGCGAATGACAGCACAGAGCCGAGTATGACAGAAAGCCCAATCACAGTACTCTCTGCCAGGTTAAGTACGACAATAGTGATGTAGATCCAGACCATGGCGAGTGCAAATCGTGTCAGCACTTTGATAGCATTGAACAGGTCTGCTGGCAACTGTTTACTGTCAACCACTCTGGTGAGCAGGAATAGCAGTATTTTATTGAATATGTAGAGCAGACCAAGAGAGATGACAACAATCAGGAAAATTCCCTGAGTGGAAATATTGTCAAGTATCATGTGGTTACCTCCTGTAACTCGGCAAATACTGACTGATAGAGATCTGCCAGAAATGCGCCGTGATTATGTACCAAGGTGATTGGTTCTGATGCAACGAGTATGACCTGCATGTCCTGGCGGAAGATATTTTTACCGAAATAGTAGCGAGGCATGAATCCCAGCTGTTTCTTCCACCTTTTGCAAAGTGCATCCATTCTCTCTACCACGCTGCTCAGGGCGATGTCAGGGCTGACAATATTCAGTTTCAGCTGGATTTGAAATGAGTATTTAGTAAACTCATCAGATTCACTCAGTTCCTGCTTGAATTCTTGGAAAAATCCCTTTCCATCTCTGTATGACAGTTCAGATGCCAGCTGGTCAAAGTCCAAGTCGTGACCTACCTGGGATCGACCCTCCAATTCTCGTAGTCTCATGGTACAATTCAACAACTTGGCGTCGAGCAATGTCTTGTTTGGTACAAGGATCACAGTCGAGTCCATACCTATAAGCTTTGTATAATTGAGACCGATTTCAGTAACTATGCCTTCTATCGATCCCACCTGAATGAAATCACCAATTCCAAATGGTCTGACACCAATCAAATAGAATCCGGCAACAACATTTCCCACAGCTACTGCAAGACCAAATCCGATGGTGGTTCCTATCAATGCAGAGAAGCTGAGAAATGTAGTTGATTCGACCTCGAAAATGAACAGTGTGGCAAGAATAACCAGTATAAGCTGTGCTGTGGATATCAAGAGTTTTACCAAGTTTTTTGCCTCAAAATTCCGTCTTGTGGAACGCTTGTCCAACCTCCGTTTCAGAAGTCTACCTCCCAGCCAAATGAGACTGATTGTGATGGTGAACAGAAGGATTTTCAGAATAAGAGGGGGTGAGGTATCAACGTACCACATAAGGAAGGCTCCTGTGTATAGAATATAATCTACACCATTGCAATCAGTTTCCGGTCCAATAAAATGCGGAATCTGGAGGCTAATTCACGTAATAGAATGGGTATTAAGCTAACCTATATCAGTGAAGAGATGTCCCTTGACCTATGAAATTCGAGGGTGTAGACACCATTTTGTTTGATATGGATGGCACCCTGACTGATCTGTCTGTACGGTGGTGGGAGCCCTTTTTCAGAGCTCATAACAAGGTCAGACCTGATTTTGACTATGAACTCCATCGTGAGGCATTTGAGGCCAAGATTGGTCCGATTATCCAGCATGCAGGTGGCAATTCACGGTTTCTAGGTCTGAAAATAATCTGGAAGGTTACTCGGGCGATGAAACTCTCAGTATGGCAGACCATTCGTCTTCTCCGTCATTTACGACAGGATGAGCTGGCCTTCCGAGAGATCGTGCCACTAGAAGGTGCAGAGAATGTAGTACGGACTCTCAAGGAGAGGGGATACCGCCTGGCTCTGGTCACTAGTGCCAGATGGGAGACTGTAGAGAAAGCAAGATCAGAACACGATTTCTTCAACCTTTTTGACACAATTGTTGCCCGTGATGATGTGTCTCAGACAAAACCAGATCCTGAGAGCCTGACCAAGGCACTTGATAGATTGGGCTCTGAACAGGGTACTGCTG
>JAEOUB010000163.1 GCA_016839545.1 Candidatus Kariarchaeota archaeon
GATCACACCGTGGTGAATTCTCAAGATGGCACTTAGATGTGGGGAATCATATATATGATCCCAATGTTGATGCCAACCAATTCTCTGTATTTGTTGATACTGGATCAACTACTGATGCATGGGTGATGAACTCAAAAAGTCCTGGTCCAATGGGTTGGGATCAATTGCCATTTAATCCAGGAACGTACCATGCACTCTATCCAAGAGCTTGGTATGAGTATGAATTTGATGGTATGCCACTTCAGATGGTACAGGAACAGTTTTCTCCAATAATTCCTAATAATTATCAGGAAACCTCATATCCTGTGGGCGTATTTGAATGGGACATATACAATCCAACGGATAGCGAAATCTCAGCCAGTGTCATGTTTTCTTGGCAAAACACGCTATTTGGTGGTGAAGATCCTTTACTACATAATCAAGTGGAGGAGACTGATGATTTTGTAACGTTAACTCTCACAAGGGACGCTGATTTCTCAGGTAAGGAGTATGATGGTGAATTTGCTATCTCTGCTCCAAAAAATGAAAGTTATGAAATAACATATGTTTCAACTTTTGAAGTCAACAATGCAGATCCACTATGGCAAGATTTCTCAGATGACGGTAAGCTTACCAACACTCAAATTGATAGAAATGCAGGAGAAACCAATATCGCAGGCGCTCTTGCGGTAAGTTTTACAATTGCTCCAGGCGAAGCTATTCAAGTACCGTTTTCACTCGCTTGGGATATGCCCGTAGTGAGTTTTGGAACCTTAGAGACGAAGTTTAAGGACGTTCATGCCTTCGATGGAGGAAGAACCGACTGGTACAAGTATTATACCAATTTCTATGGTCAATCTGGTAGGGATGCGCAATCAATCTCCATTGATGCTCTTGGAAATTACAGTGATTGGAGAGAACAAATTATTGATTGGCAACAACCGATTCTTGATGACCCAGATCGTCCTGATTGGTACAAAGCTGCTCTGTTCAATGAATTATACTACTTGGTTGACGGAGGTAGTTTCTGGTCAGATGCCCTTGTGGAAGGACAGGATATTGAATTTGAGCATCCTCTAACAACGCGGGATATGGGCTATTTTGGTTATCTGGAAACGTATGATTACCGGATGTACAATACCTTTGATGTGCATTTCTACGTCCCCGTTCTGACAATGTTGTGGCCGAAACTTCAGAAAACACTGGTACAAGATTTTATTGAAACAGTCTTCTGGAATGATACTTCTATTCGAGGTTTATACTATGTTGGTGGTCCTACAACTCAGGAGACCAAACCTTATGGTGCAGTACCGCATGATGTTGGTGATCCCCGTCTTGGAAATCCATGGGTTGTACCTAATGCCTATCAATACCAAGATAGTAACAGATGGCTGGATCTGAACGCCAAGCTGGTAATGCAAATCTATCGAGATTATATTTTGACAGGAGATGATGAGCAGGTGATGGATGATGTCACATGGGAGGCAATCTATGTCAGTCTGGAATACCTGAGTCAATTTGATACAGACAATAATGGACTACCAAACCATGGTGGATGGCCTGATCAAACCTATGATACTTTACCCATGACGAATGAGTCTGCGTATACGTCTTCACTTATGATCTCAGCACTTGAAGCAACAAAAGCAATTGCTCAGTTACGTGGTGACAGTGCAAATGTGACCTACTACGATGATTGGATTACTCTTGCTAAACAGACAAGAGAGAGCCTATTATGGAATGGCGAGTACTACAAATTTGATCACAATGGTCCAATTGATAATGCAATTATGTCAGATCAATTAGCAGGGCAATGGTACGCATACCAGTCAGAACTGCCAGCAATCGCACCTGAAGCCAATATTCAGTCTGCATTGAAAAAAGTATATGATTTCAATGTAATGCAATTTGGAGAGGGTGTAATGGGAGCCGTTAATGTAATGAACCCCGATGGTACAGTTCCAGAACTCTATGAGCAGAGTAAAGAAGTTTGGACAGGTACCACCTACGGTTTAGCGGCTACTATGTATTTTGCCGGACTCATTGAGGAGGCATTCAACACTGCTTATGGTGTCTACCATGTAACATACGATCGAGGGTATTGGTTCAGAACACCTGAAGCCTGGGTCGAAAACGGTGACTTTAGAGCAAGCATGTACATGCGACCCCTGGCAATTTGGGGTCTTGAGTACGCCATCTCCACATCATAATCCGGATGTCGTACATGCTCTATTGTCAGAATTTATGCTTCTCCTGCGGAATATTCTCTCTATAATCTAGAATGATCTCTAGTTTTTGTGTTGAACTTCGAATTACCTAGACGATCCACGAAAAATATTTATAGAATATCGCCAATACCAACTCGTTCAGTAGATGCAAATTACTGGATGGGTGGTTAGTTGTCGATTCAACAGAACCTTAGTGGAACCTCCGGTTTCACGTGTCAAGAACATCAACTCCTCGACAATGGGGAATTGAGGTGGGAACGATCGGATGTGCCCGATCTACTATGTGATTTTTCACAGTGGCTAATTGTCATACCTCGTACGAGGGCTCATACAAAATGCGGGTACTTACGTTCGGCAGATTACCGATATCTACCCCATCGCTCCGGATTGCTCTCACCTGGTAACAATGTATGGCGTGGGACAAGATTGATTGTCTCTACGTCTGTGAAGCGAAAAGGAGTTCAGTAGAGATTGATGCCGAGAAAGAGTGTCAAAAATGCAATAGTGTTCATCATGCCGTGAACCACGATTGAATACCACAATATCCTGTTGAATTTCAAAAATATTACACCAAGGAACAGACCTGCAATAGTTGTGAAAGCAATTCCTGTGACCCCCTGATTGTAGTGGATCAGACCAAAGAGGAAACTGCTGATTAGGAGTCCTGCGAGGACCCCACGTTTGGAATTATCTGCAAGAGAGGCAATCTGTTGAAGGACAAACCCCCTCCATATCACCTCCTCACCAAGACCTGCAGACAGCCAGGCGACTACAGGAATGTAGAAGAGAAGGTATCCAATATTCCCTTCGAGCTCTGCATACTGGGAATAGTCAGGCAGAGGTACACCAAGGAAATAGAAGAAGTAGGTGTTGACATAGGCAATCAACTGAAGCAAGATCGCAATTCCTACACCAATGACAATTAGCCGTGTCCAACTGTCAGGTCGTCGCAACCCCAGCTGTGTCAGTGAACCACCTCTGGCCTTCACGATTGCAAAAACCGTCAGCATAGCCATGGGTACACCAAGAATATGTAACATCTCCGTCTCTATCTCTGCCATGAGATCAAGATATATCATGAGGTCAAGGATGCCACCAATCTGATCCACTGCCAGTACCAATATTATGGTCAGAACGGTAATTGTAGGACTGGAGCTTATTTCCATCGTCTCAGGTTTCACTGTGCTTGTCTCGGTGTACGTCATTCGAAATTACTATATTTATTATAGTTTTAAACCAATGGTAGAATTTAATCAGAAAAAGATATGGTTTCTTCTGTTTCCTGTCAAATGAAATCTAGGGGCTAAGGGATGAAAGAGGTTGGGAATCGACCTAGAAATATCTCAACGACAAAGAAACTAAATAGTGTTGGTAAAACTGCAAGCAATGAAAGAGTACTCCATCACCGAGATCCACCGATTGATGGAACAGGGAGGATTAACTGCAGTTGCTTTGGTGCAGGAATTCCTGGATCGAATTGATGCTGTTGATCGAACTGGACCTGCTATCAATTCTGTGATTGAGGTCAATCCTGATGCTCTGGCTATAGCTGAGGAACTGGATCGATATTTCGTGGACAATGGAAAGAAAGGGCTCCTGCATGGTATACCTATCCTGCTGAAGGACAATATTGATACTGCGGATAAGATGGCAACAACCGCAGGTTCACTGGCGATTGAGAAATATGGGGGGCAAGTGAAAGAGGATGCACATGTGGTGAAGCGACTGCGTGATGCCGGTGCTATCATTCTGGGCAAGACCAACCTGTCGGAGATGGCCAATTTCCGGGGTTCTCGATCCACGTCAGGTTGGAGCTCAAGAGGAGGACTCACGAAAAACCCCTATGCACTCAACCGCAATACCTCAGGTTCCAGTTCAGGGTCTGGTGCTGCAGTGGCAGCCAATTTGTGTACTGTGGCAATTGGAACAGAGACTGATGGCAGTGTGATCTCACCGTCAAATAATAATGGAATTGTGGGTATCAAGCCCTCGATCGGGCTGGTATCTCGAGCAGGGATTATCCCCATTGCTTCATCACAGGATACCGCAGGTCCGATGACACGATCTGTGAGGGATGCTGCGATTCTGCTGGATGTGATGGTGGGCCACGATCCCACAGATACTGTCACCGAGGCAGCGGCCACACTCACCCCTGATTACTCTGTGCAGCTTGATGACAATGCCCTGAATGGAGCACGAATAGGAGTACTGCATGACAAGTTTGGTCAGCACCAGTCTGCAGAGCCGGTATGGGAGGCTACGAAAGCGATACTTGAGGAGAAAGGAGCAATCCTGATGGATGTGGACATGGAGTATCCCGAGGACTGGGGAGCCAGCCGCTACAATGAGGCCCAGGAATTCACAGTACTGCTTTACGAGTACAAGCAGGGTCTCAACTACTATTTTGCCACAAGGGAGGATAGCCAGATCAATGGGATTGCTGACCTGATCAAATACAACGAGGAGCTGGCAGATCAGACCATGCCCTATTTCGGACAGGAGCATGTGATTGCTGCAGCCGAGAAGGGTGATCTGACTGATGACCAGTACATGGATGCTCAGAAGGACTATGATATCTTTCGTGAGAACCTGGGTAATTTATTCAAGGACCACAATCTTGATGCCCTGCTGGGACCATCTGGAGGACCTGCCTGGGTGACTGACCTGGTCAATGGAGACTCCTACGGCTTTTCTAGCTCTCAGCTGGCAGCAGTCTCTGGCTACTGCAATATCACTGTTCCTGCTGGCTATGCCCATGGACTGCCCATCGGCATCAGTTTTATTGGCAACCAGTTCCAGGAGAAGAGGATCATCAATCTGGCATACGCTTTTGAACGGGCAAATCCGGTCAGAGAGCCACCAGAGTTTATTCCATACCTTTAGACGAGATACAGTAGTTTAATCAAGAGTATATCTCAGCTTGCAGTGTGGACGATCTTTCATCATACATCGAGAACAACCGTGACAGGTTTATTTCCCTGAGTGACAGGGTCTGGGAATATGCAGAGACACGGTTTGCAGAGCACAATTCTGTTGATCTACTGGTTTCAGCTTTTGAGGAAGAGGGATTCACAGTAGAGAGAGGCATAGGCAATATCCCCACTGCATTTGTGGCAACGTATGGGTCGGGTGGCCCGGTGATCGCCCTGCTGGGAGAGTATGATGCACTTGCAGGTCTGAGCCAGAACCCCGTGCCCCACCGGGATGAGCGGGAGAAGACGGGCAACGGTCATGGATGTGGTCATAACCTGCTGGGTGTGGGATCTCTGGCAGCAGCCTTTGCTGTAAAGCAGGCAATTGTATCAGGAGAAGTACAGGGAACTATCCGGTTTTACGGTTGTCCTGCAGAAGAGGGAGGGGCTGGTAAGACTTTCATGGTACAGCGAGGAGTGTTTGACGATGTCGATGCTGCTATTACCTGGCATCCTGCAATGATGAATTCTGTATTCACATTCAACGTACTGGCACGATCGATGATCATCTTCAAGTTCCAGGGGATCTCCGCACATGCGGCTGCCAATCCCTTCAATGGCAGATCAGCACTGGATGCCGTGGAGCTGATGAATGTCGGTGCCAACTACCTGCGAGAACACATTGTTCCCGAGGCTCGTATGCACTATGTCATCACTGATGGAGGGGGCATCTCACCCAATGTGGTTCCTGCAACAGCATCATCTCTGTACTACGTTCGGGCACCGAGAACGGCAGAGGTCAAGGAAATCGAGGAACGACTGTTTGATGTGGCACGGGGAGCGGCACTGATGACAGGGACAGAGGTGGAGATTATCTTCCACTCTGGAACATCGAACCTATTGCTCAACGAGACACTGGAGGAGAGATTGTATCACAATCTGGTCAAGGTGGGATCCATCCCATTTGACGAGTCTGATGAAAAATTTGCAGCAGAGATTGCCAACTCGTTTGTCAAAGGTGGCGGAGATATGCTGTCACAGATTACAGCTGGTATTGGCAGGGGAGTAGCACAAGAGATCAAGGAGAAAATCGGAGGCAAAGTGCTCAACGACGAGCCACTTCCCTATTTCAGGGTGAACAAAGCACTGTCGGGATCAACTGATGTGGGAGATGTCTCCTGGATAGTACCTACTGCTCAGCTGGCAACATCATGCTCTGCCCTGGGAACTGCCATGCATTCCTGGCAGCTGGTGGCACAGGGAGGTATGAGTATTGGTCACAAGGGTATGCTACATGCTGCCAAGGTGATGGCACTGACCACAGCAGACCTGCTGAAAGACCCACAATTTCTTGCTGATGTCAAAGCCGAATTTGCAGCAAAAATTGCAGAAGATCCCTATGTATCACCACTGCCACCCAATGCACCACTCCCCACTGAGCTGGAAACACCAGATCAGCACTGAAGACTGTATCAATCAATGGTGCCACTTGGAATAGATATCGCCATCATGCAGATTCTTGATAATCTCATCCACACGACCAGCCTCAGCCCGCCGAATAAAATACTCCAGCGGCTTGAAGAACCCACCCAGCGGCTTTGCAATGGTCTTCTCTGCAAATGTCGTGAATTTCATATCCATCTCATGAATCTTGTAGACACGCAGATTGCCACTCAGATTGGTCAACTCCACCGCATTCTTCCAGGCATTGTCTCGAAACTGAGCCATCAGCCGATCAACAAGATACTCATCAACACGGCCCATAAAACGGTCAATGAATTTGAGACTCCCATAGATCTCACCCAGCTGGTCCTGCACCAGGTCAACTAGTGAGGCCAGCACATCATTGATCAGGTAAAAATCATCCTTGAAATCATCAATCGTGTCGGGGGTGGCCAAGTTTGAAACAGTTACCGGCAGGTCAAGATTAATATGGGCATTCA
>JAEOUB010000164.1 GCA_016839545.1 Candidatus Kariarchaeota archaeon
GAGGAAAGGCAGTATTTCCGGTTGTTGTGGCAGTATGTCAAACGTCACAGATGGAACCTCTTCCTGACGATTATCATGCTGATCATCACCACGGTGCTGACAGTCTCAGCTCCCATATTTTTCAACCGTGCCATGGAGATCGTGGAGAGATTCAGCCGGGGAACACTGGAGGAAGATATAATCGGCGTCCTGGTTCTCTCTCTCATCTATTACTTCCTGTTGACAGTACTTTCCTGGTTCTCCAGTGCAACGATCGTGATTTTCTCGACCCGGATGAATGCCGGTATCATTGGTGATTTACGGCAGGATGCCTTCGAATCGGTACTGCTGAACAATATGACATTTTTTGATACCACGCAGTCAGGAAATACGGTCTCCATTCTCACTGCAGATCTCAACGAGCTCTATGAGACTGGGGCAGCCATCGCCGAGGTCATCACTTCTATGATGCAGCTGATCGGAATTCTGGCGGTTCTTGCATTTTACTCTATCCCACTGACGCTGGCATCACTGGCCATCCTGCCATTTTTCTTCTTTGTCACGCTCATTATCCGGCGCTACCGCAGGACTGCAGAGTCTAATTGGAGGAGTAATTTTGGTAAGGTGAACCAGTCATTTGCAGAGACGCTGCGATCAATAGAGGTATCCAAGGCGTTCCACCGTGAGGAGGACAATGTTGATCGGTTCAAGATCATGAACGAGCGTACCTACCGGGCATCAATCAAGAGAGGAGCTGCCATCTTCATATCTCAGCCTGTGGGTGATTTTCTCAGAAATATCCTGCTTATCATCATACTGGCACTGGGTTCCTTTCTTGTCAGTACACAGGGACTATCTGTTGCACATTTCTACCTCTTCATCTTCCTGCTGGATTTCTACTACCAGCCTGTGAGATCTGTGGCACGCAACTACACCCGCTTCCAGTCACTCTTTGCCAATCTTGAGCGAGTGCTGGGTGTGACCTACAATACTCTGCAGACCGAGCGGGACAAGGGCGGTACACTGCAAGATTTCAGTGGTCACCTTACCTTTGACAATGTCTCCTTTTCCTATGATGGTACCACCCCTGTTCTGGAGAACATCTCCTTCGAGATCAAGCCACAGCAACGGGTAGCACTGGTGGGACACACCGGATCGGGGAAGACAACTATAGCTTCACTTGTTGGCAAGCTCTACACCATCAGTTCCGGGGATATTCTCTTTGATGACACCTCTCAGGCAGAGCTCAGTCCTGCATCCATTCGGTCCAGTATCAGGATGGTGTCACAGGATGTCCTGCTGTTCAAAGGTACTATCCGCGACAATCTCAGATTTGCCAACCCAGATGCAACTGACGAGGAACTCTGGCAGGCAATAGATGCAGTACAGGCCCGGGAATTCATTGACCTGCTACCCGATGGACTGGACAGTGCTGTTGACGAGGATGCAGGCAATCTCAGTACCGGTCAGCGACAGATGTTGGCATTCGCGAGGACTATCCTGTCCCGACCCAAGCTGATTATCCTGGACGAGGCTACCTCCGCGGTTGACCTCTACACTGAGGCCAAGATCCAGGAATCCACTGATCTTCTCCTCGAGAATACAACTTCATTGGTAATAGCCCACCGGCTTACCACCATTATCCGCTCCGATCTCATCGTTGTACTCGATGGGGGCAGGGTGATTGAGACCGGCAGTCATGATGAGCTGATGGCACTCAATGGCAGCTATCGAGAGATGTACGATCTCTATTTTCAGACTCAGTCTGCACATTATCTTGAGACCATCCGCACAAAATAGGTCAGTACAAATCTTGATATACTCATCTCAGAAAATCAGGATGTGACGCATATTGTCGGCTTCTTCGAGACAATTCCTTTGATCATCGGTGTCACTGTCCTCCTTGCAGCATTTATCCTGCAGACACCAGTTCTGACCTTTCCCATCTATTTCCTGACAATATACTCGGGGATCATCTATGGAATGTGGGCAGGATCCATTTTCAATTATGTGGGAATGGTGGCCACAATCATGACAGGCTACTACCTGGGCTCAATTGGTAAGGGAGAGAAAATCATGCATACTCCTGCAATGAAAAAATTTGATGAGTGGTTACACAAGAGAGGGTTTACAGCGATTGCGTTTCTGCGTATCGTACCAATTATACCATACAATATCGTGAGTCTCGGATCTGGGCTTGTCAAACTCGATAGAGCACGATATATTACCGTCAATGCCCTCGCTATCATTCCCTATGCGATTATCTTCGCTGTAATTGGAGATGTGTATGGATCAAGAGTCCTTGAGTGGCTTCATGGAGTGGAACTTGGCCCTTTGGTGCGTGGCTCACTAATTATCATTGCTGTGTTCATTGTACTCTATCTCATTATCAAACAATCAAGTGGTTCTGAAGAACCCCACCAATAATCAAAGAAATGCCTGTTACCATAATCAGGCTCAAATATCTCGAGAGAAATCGATCTTGTGGATGTTCTGAAACTCACACCTATGTCGTATGTGGTGGTGTTTGGAGCATCTCTGGCCTCGTTTGCCACCGGGGTCCTGGAACCCACAATAGCTCTGTACCTCCTGGAGCTGGGCTTGACGTTTGACCGTATAGGACAGATACTTTCTGCTGCCTTTCTCATGGTTGCCATCACTGCTCTCCCCCTGGCACTGTTTGCATCCCGGATCGGAATCACACGGGTCCTGTTTGCCGGAGGAGTTGCTGCAACGGCTGCAGGAGCATTTCTTTACCTCGGAGAGGGAGCCGATAGTGTTTATTTCTTCTTCATCTGTCTGGGTTTTGCACAGGCTGCGGTTGCAGGACCTGGTGCAGCCATACTTGCAGAGAATCCAGGTACCAAACGTATTGCTGCATTTGCACTGTTTTCTACCTCATGGATGATCCCTCCAGCACTCGGGGCATTAGTCTCCACCATCTGGTTCTCTACCCGACCTGGTGAGGATGCCGTGACCTATGCCTCCATATTCCCCGTTGTCTTCTTTGTACTGGGAGCCAGTGGAGTGATCTACCTGCTACTGCTTGTAGTCACTCTACAATCAGGACGTGGCCCCCAGCCAGAGACTGATGGAAGGGTTCCAGTTACCAACCAAGCACGCCTTCTGTTTTCCCCTGTTATTGTTATTCCCTTCCTGCTTCTTACGCTCTCGACATTCATGTCAGGGGCAGGGGCCGGGAGTACCCTGCCATTTCTACCCCCCTATCTGAGATCTCTGAATGCCAATGCCCAGGAGATTTCCTTGCTGGTAATGATCAACAATATTGCCATGGGAGTTGCCACACAGTTCACCGCTCCTTTGGTCAATCGCTTCGGCGACATGAAGGTATATGTTGTCACGACACTGCTGTCAGTGGCCACATTGCTGGGAATTGGTCTAACCTCAGAACTGACTGTTGCCTCCACACTCTTCATCCTCAGAGGGACATTCGCAAATATGAGTGCACCAATTGCTCAGGCACGTCTCATCGGTTATGTGGATAATACAGTACGCGCTACCGGGGCAGCATGGATTTCCACTGCACGCTGGGCAGGTTGGTCAACTTTCAGTCCTATCTCAGGTGGCTATATCGAGATCTTCGGTTACATCTTCTCATTCTTCTTCACTTCCATCATCTATGTCCTTTCCATGTTTGTCTTTATTCTCGCCATCAGGTATCCTGATCTTGAGCAGATACGGATGGCAAGATAACGAAATCACCGAGGAACTCAATCTATGATCGAGTACCGTAAAAACAAATCCAAATATTGTTCAAGTAGTAGAAACATTTACTAAATTAAGAGACGACGATACATTCGTATGCCCTACAATAGGATACAAGCTGCCTTCCTCAGGCTGCCGGATCTATCAAATATCCATCTCAAACCAGATGATCCGTATGATCTACCTACTCTGGGCATGATCCACTCCAGCAAATTCAGTGAACTTTGCCGGGTAGTGGTAGAGAAAATAAAGCCGGTCCCAATTGATGTAATTGAACTTTTCAAAGGACACCGGTTTGAGGGAATTATTGGTAATCTTGAACTGGATGAAATTGCAGATATTATCAGACATACAGTGATCATCAACAAGGACAAGCTCGGATGGGAGATGGTTGACGAGATTGGCTATGCCATTAAAGACTATACCCCGCGATGGGAATTGCCCGCCCTTCATTTTGACAAGGGATTGCGGGAGGTCTTCATTACCCGTGTGAACTGGGATCCCTCCAATCTTATCCGACAACTCCTACACGAGTTTTTTGAAGACTACAGCAAGATTATGGGTGCTGAGGTCTTTCAGGATCGGAGTGTTTTGCCATTTGAACAGAAAATCTGGAGTTTCAGAGAACTCTATATCCTCCTGAATGAAATCTCCTTCCTGATCAGCAATTACACTCACGAGCTCAACTCTGAGGGGTATGGAAAACTGGTAAATGCAATTTTCCAGCAATTTGAAGAGAATTACCGAAACAAGATCTATGAGGAGGAACAGAGAATTGGTCTCATCTTCCTGGTGGTGAAAGCCACATTAAGTTCAGGAATGATAGATGTGGACCGACTGCAGATCCTGCTTGATAACTCGATGAACCTTATCAAACAACTTGATCAGGAAACCCAGCAGTCGTACAGACTCCTGTATGGATATATCTATGCTATCTTCTGGTACAATTTGTTCACCTCCACCTCTGATCTGATTATGCAGAGAGACCTGGTGGCAGAGATTATTGATGATATCTACAAACCGGAAAAGATGGAACTGAAGGACTGGGGCAAATATATAATATCGTCAAAACCCCACCCTCTTGTACTCTCCCTATTGCTGAGCGGATATATGAGACTTGATGAGATGATTTTCACCTATGCTGAATCGCTGCCTGATAGCAATCAGCGGAACAATCTGATCAATATCAGATCTGATCTCATAGATTTCATGGATGAGGTGAAAGACAGCTTCCTGGAGAAGTACTATAATGTAAAACATGGCCCATGGGACTTTGAGGAGCAATTCTCTAGTATCGAATCCAAAATCAAGTATGTCAATATTCAGCGGCTGCTAAAAAGAATCATCTTACAGGTCTCAAAGGAAAAGCTGATTGCTAACAAAGAGGCACTGACTGATCCCAATATCCTTACTCGGTATGAGACTGTGCTCAAAGAGAGCATGGTTGAGGGGCTGGCAGAACTTGAATTTGCGGAACTCTGCATAATGACTGAACACTATCCCTATGATCTCTATTTTGACTCCATAGTCCTTGAATATGAAAGTGGAGACTCAATTATCCTCTCTTCTACATTTGAGGAGGAAATCATCAGGAAAATCGGTAATATCTTCGCTGCAATCCAAGAGAAGAACAAGAGGAATGATCGGATTGATATCAGAGATTATGAGGTCATGGTCCTGTACACCTTAAACTGGATGACCAAGCTGTATAATAACTATGGAATCCGCTATGAGGCAATAATGATCCTGTCACCCTTGATCTCTATCGCTTACATCCAGATTGCCAAAGGGTATCTAGACAAGAATAATCTGGAAGGTGCATTTCTATCATACTTCAACTCCTACTATCTGATGGAGATGGTAAATCAGGATCTCAAAGGATACTCAGTCTCAGGATCAGGTGACTCCAAATCACTCAAAGAGAAATTTGAGTCACTCCTTGGAGAATGGGGAATTGAGGATCTTAGCGATGAGGAATCCATCAAGAGACTGTTCAACAGTATTGAGCACAGTATCAAAGATCGTAC
>JAEOUB010000165.1 GCA_016839545.1 Candidatus Kariarchaeota archaeon
CAACCGTGAAATACTGGTTGGCTCGGAAAACATGTTTTCTTCCTCCAGGTACGTAGCTTGTATCATGTACATCCATCCCTAGGAAATGACCCAATCCATGCATGAAGAACCGTTTGTACGTCTCATTACTGATATTCTCTTCCAAATCTCCTTCAAGTAACCCGAGTTCAATAAGACCTGAGGTCAACATTTTTACTGCCTCATCATGCAGCTCCATGATTGAAAGGCCAGGTTTTACCATTTGAATAATTGCCTCTTGAGTCTGGAGGACAAGATTGTATACTCTTCGTTGGGCTTCGGTGAATTTTCCATTTACCGGCCATGTTCGAGTGATATCTGAAGCATATCCCTTGTACTCTGCACCTGCATCAATCAATAGCAAATCGCTTTCCTTCATTGTCGCGTTGTTCTCAATATAGTGCAGAATAGTTGCATTCACACCGGTTCCAACGATACTTGGATACGCTGGTCTGACTGCACCATTTTTTGCGTAGTGATACTCTATCACCGATTCCACCTGGCTTTCAATCATACCAACTTTTGTCACTTTCATTGCGAGGGTCATCGCATCTGCAGATATTCTTGCTGACTCTCTCATGATTTCAAGTTCTTCTGCCGATTTGATGGAACGGATATCATGGATTTGTGGAATTGGGTTTACCAGATTTACAGGTCCATTCCCAACCCTTTCACGGGATTTTGAAGCTTGTGTCATTGCAGGTACAATCAAGGGATCGATTATTTCATTCTCTCCCATGGGATAGTACACGGTTGAGTATTTGAGTAGATTTTCTCTCAGATAATTTTCAAACTCTTCAGTAGTGTGTGCTTCTTGTGCATTGAAGACTGATTTCGCACCTTCTACTCCGTATCTCCTGCCATTCCAGATTTCGAATTCTTTATCTCTTTTAGGGACAAATAAAATGTATCTGGATTGTTCAGCTTTCTCAATAACCATAATGGCATTTGGCTCAGGAAAACCAGTGAAATACAGAAAATCCGTTTGTTGTCTAAATTCATAGTCCACATCATTTGACATTCGTTTCATGGTATTTCCAGGGATGATATACAAACCATCTCCAAGTTTAGCCATCAGTTCATCACGTCGACGACTGTATTCTTCTATTGAGAACATATGATTGCTGATTAGTTGTGTTTTAAATCTATAAAGATTGATGAACTATTGCAATCATTACTTGGCCAGTGAGACTTTCGGGTCCATATCGTCTCCGCCTCCTCGCTCGATAGAGACCAGACCATTCCTTTCTAGAGATTGGATCAAACCAAGAGCAGCTTGTGAAGACATACCTGCCTGCATACTGAGTTTTCTCAGGTTCATTGACTGATATTCCTTTAGTATATTGTACATGTCCAGTGCTTGGCTATCGGCGGATGCAAGGATTTTGAGGATCTTAATTTCTTCCTCTAGCGCTTGTACATTGCCCGATGAGGCTTTACTGGCAGCCATATCCTCCTCAAGTGAACTGATCTTGGATTTAAGTTGAGTTACTTCGGATTTGGCAGCATCTGCCTCTGCCTTTGATTGCTCTGTGGCTGATTTAACTGTTTCAAGCTCAGAACTGAGTGAATTAACCTGATTTTCAAGTTCGCTTATTTTTCCATCCTTTTCACCTGATGCAGCAAGCTGAGCTCTTGTTTCACTCAATTCAGAATTTATACTGTCTAACTCTGCAGATTTTGCTTCAAGAGATGCAGTTAATTCTGCCACTTTGGCCTCTAGGCCGGAGTCTGCGCTGCTTTCAGAGATTATCTCCGGGCTTTCTACAGCAGCAGGTTCTTCAACAACCTCAGCGGTTTCTTCTGGAGTGACAATTTCTTCAGTAGGTGTACGAGTGGGAACTGGAATGCCTGGGGGTGCCGCAGGTGGGGCTCCTTCAACATTTTCTACATTCTCTTGATTTATATTTTCGTTTGGCTGTTCGCTGTCCATAACATGACCCCAATACTAGTTGAGTAGTATGGTGAGTAATACACTGAGGCAGATAAAGATTATTGAAGAAAGTTCCGTGTTTTTCCAATTCCATGTAATTGGGAAATTGAGTGGGGAAATATTTTAGAGCGATAATACGACAGTACATGCGTGGATCATGCGGGACCTCATCCGTTTACTGTATTCATGATTGAACCAGATCCATTGTATCTCGCTCAATATAATGAAATTATCGAGTCCAATTTGGACGTGGTTATTACAAGAACGGCATCCCAATTCGATCAACCATATCAAGAACTTGACTCATTTATTCCCCAAATTATGATAACTGAGCTCAACATTAAGGGTAAACTGCAGTTATCAAACATAGCCAAATTACGGGTTGATTTCCCCGAATCTCAAATTATTGTGATATCCACGATCTCAGACATTGATTTGATCGTTTCATTGATGAAACTAGGAGTCAGAGATTTTATTCAGAAGAACGAGTCAATGCCATCAAAACTAAAATCTGCAATTCAAGAGATGCAGAATGAGATAATACAGCATAAACATGTTCAAGTTTTTGGGAAGAATATATTCAATCCCGATTTCTTCCCCTTGGTCATGTACAAGCTTTCTACTCAGGGAATTGAATATTTTCACCATGATTTCAGTGATTTTCCTGAGCCCCTGGGCACTCCATTGGACGATTTCCTTCAGACTATCGGGATCAGTGTACTCGTGGCTATTGGACAGGGTCATAGTTACTCTGAGGGCTGTTTCAATCTTCCAGCTGCTAATTCAAAACGATATTCAACACTACTCTTCTCTTTCAAGGCAGATGATCCCGACGCTATTGACCCACGAATGAGGAAAGGCTATTTTGTTTTCAACCTTTTCATGCCGAAGATTTTAGCTTCACACTTTCCAAATCCAAAAGAGATGGAGGAATATATCCCAGAATTCAAATCCTACTTCCCGAATTACAACTCAATGACTCCTGATCGGTTGAGTAAATTCAAACACCAGCTACTTAGCAACATCAGTTTGATGAAAAATCAACAGCAGATTTAGGTGATATTGCTAGTTTAGCGATTGATCCAAGATAATATCCAGACGGTTTTACAGATCTCTCAAAGGTATTTGGATCGTAAGATATAAGTCCGAATTTAGGGGTAAATCCCTTTTCCCACTCGAAATTATCAATATACGACCAGTAGATATATCCTCTTACATCATTTCCCTCTTTAGTAGCATTCAGGATAGCTTCTAAATGTGAATTAATGTAATCAATCCGTCTCTCATCATCATCAGTTGCTATCCCGTTTTCTGTAACAATTATTGGTAATGGTATGATATCGGCAACTCGCTTGATGACATACTCAAGTCCTTCAGGATGCACACCCCAACCCATCTGGGTCAGATTTTCCTCATCAGGGTCATGAAGTAACATAAAGTCGGGATATGAGCTTCCGATAACAATTTTCAGATAGAAATTCAGACCAATGTAGTCTCCAAGGTCACCTTCTTTAATTTTTGAAAATCCAAAGGGGATTCTGGAATTCTTTAGGGCAACAAGAGGACGGCGGTTGAATCCCCAGTCTGAAATCCATCGTATGATCCTGTTGAGAGGATTCCTGTTCTTGGATACAAAAAACGACATATTCTTGCAACTTCCAACAGGAACGGACGGACAGAGTTCTC
>JAEOUB010000166.1 GCA_016839545.1 Candidatus Kariarchaeota archaeon
ACACGATCATCAAAGTGGGCAAGAGTATCCGCTATCTCCTGCTTATCGGTCTGGCACTGATAATTGTGGTTCCCACACTGCTGCCCATGTCAGGTCTGATGCCGGCACTGCCCACAGAACAGCCAGATTATGGCTCTGAAGCCGGTCCGTATGCAGTCACACAGACTAGAATAGAACAGAGTGTACCTGCCAATATTTCCAATTATCTGATTGATGACAATGACAACAGCTCCTGGTATAATTTTATCTATCATCCACAGGTGCCGAGTAGTGATCCCATCAACATGCCAGTGGTGCTGCTGATGCATGGATACACAGGAACAGATCCAGGTGACTATCGCAATACAGTCTACCAGCTGGCTTCCCAGGGAGCAGTGGTCATCTTTGTGCAGTGGGTCTCCAATGTCATTCTAGAAGGGCCCTACGAGGATGCAGATGACGTGGACATCAAGGCAAGCAATGCCCAGTACATCCGCTACTCCATGGCATGGAATGCGGTCTCCCAGAGTGTGGACTACCTGCTGAGCGATGATTCGCCGCTGACTGCCTCTATGGATCTATCCTATCTGCTGATTATCGGTCACTCCATGGGTGCTGGTATGGTGCCCTACATTGCTACTCAGTCAGTCAGACAGGGATGGGGAGACAATATGCTGATACTTGACATGGAGACTCCCTGGTTCACCGGAACCCATCCCCAGGCGCAGTCTGATTTTGACCTGCTACCCGATCACACCCTGGTCAATGTGGCCACCTCGGCTGATGACCATTTGACGAGTCCTTGCATTGGCGTTCAGGGCTTCGAGTTCTTCCACGCCACCCTACCCGAGAACAATCTTGCCTTTATCATCATCCCCAGTGATGACCACGGCTTTCCCCGGTTGATTGCATCGCATTATTTGATGACAGATCGAGTGAATGATCACCTGACACTGTGGGGGTACCTGAAACGTGTCGATGCCATGACAGTGATGCTGGTGGAGAATGCCAATAATAATCCGATATCAACCACGTCCTATTTTCTGGGAGGTGGTGAGGCGATGATCTCGCAGGGAGAGTGGTCTGATGGCACGCCTGTGGCACCGCTGGTCTACTCGCAGGATCCCTACGGTCAGCGTGGTGGTGACAATCTGGCAGAACAATTTATCGATGCCCACAGCGTGGGTCCTGAGATCTGTGTGGTCTAGATAATCTACTTGCAGTCTTAATGTGCCAGTTTGATTAGCAATTCGTGTTTTTTACACAGGTCATCTCTGTATTTTGATCGGTTATTCTTGAGAATATACTGTGCAAAGAGATCAGTATTGGTGGAATGGGTTCGACAAAGCAGACATCTTGTGGCTTCAGTTCCATTCATAGCAATAAGGCGATCTCTTTCCTCTTAATACTTTTCCCTGAAGGGAAATCTTGGGATCAATTCACCCCACCGGGAACATCAGGGTTGATACGGGAGACAAATTTCTTGGACTGCAGGATGGGAATGCACTTTCTGAGCAGGGGCTCAATATCCAGCCTGCCCTCAAACATCACGCCTCCACTGAAATGATGGATATCGTCTGCAAACTCAAGGTTGAACTGGTCGATAAAATAGGCAATTGAGCTGCGTAGGATCTTGGTAGGCTGTTCTACATAGACAATCACAAACAGATCATCCTTGGTTTCAAAGAAGATGGACCCCTGGTCAAATTGAATCGAATTCAGCTGGAAGGTCTCCTGCTGGTTCCTGCCGATCATCTCCATGAACAGGGAGTTGATGCTGGACAGGCTGACGGGTGTCAGGTACTCAATAACATCACCCTCTCTTCTCAGTTCTGAGACCATGATCAGGTGACCATCCGAGGTTGCCACCTGCATGAAGTGGATATCGGAGGTATTGGAGTAGATGAACCGTGGATTCTTGAGGTAGATCACACCAAGGACGAGAAACACAGGCAGGGTGAAGAAGATGAAATTGATATCGGGAATGGGTAGAAAATGCTCCATGATCTCTACAACGTACAGGATACAGAAGATAGAGAAACCGATGACCAGGTAGAGCAGATCTCGCTCGACTTCCTTGATATCCACCACCCGGTACTGCTTGATAAACGAGTAATCTAGGAGTGTGATGGCAATAAAGACAATGACGTCATAGGCAAACTCATCCAGTCGGGTATCCTGCAGAACGGGGAGCACATCAGACATCAGGATCATCCTGCCCGATGTCAGGTAGACCAGGAAGACGATGAAATAGACCGTCACTGCCGATACAATGATACTGACCCTGAACTTGGAGAGCCGCTCAGCCAGGGTGTACTCTGCAAAGACATAAATCGCCAGGAAGGTGAGCACACCGAGATTACGCACGGGATCATAGGCCAACGGTGTCACATTACTGATATAGACTGAGAACAGGAGGAGAGATCCCTCAAAAATGGGATCGAGAAACTGAAAGGTACCAGAGAGGATAATCAGTGCAAAGATCACCAGCAGGTAATCAAGTGCCTTGATCCCTTCCCTCACCCGTCTGTAGCCAATCACTGCAAAGATATAGGCAGTAATGAGCGTGTATGACAGAGTGGCAATCTGCAGCCCTGAGAGTGCCATTGCAATAGTGTAAACCCTCTCTAGATCATATAGGTTGTGCAGAGACGATACTCAGATACACAGAAGTCTCAGGATGTCACTCAGTGAACTTGGTGAACTGCAGAATGTGGCCCTCGCCGTGGTCAGTGTAGTAGGCCACAATGTCGCCAATCGATATCTCCCCCAGCTCGGGATGATTGGCCTTGAGAGCCCATTGCCAGTCCTGCAGGTTCTCCAGCAGAGTCAGCCACCGGGCATAGACGCCTTTGAGAATGTCCATTGATGGCTGGATGGGATAGTGCCCCATGATCGCCACCCAGCTGTCCTGGTCAAAGGTCTTCAATGTGGGTTTGTCTTCGGTGAGTATCCAGACGCATCGATAAAATGCTTGGGCCTGTGCATCAGCCAGATGATGCAGGTACTGGCCGGGTGTCCACTTGCCCTCACCGGTGGGAAAGTTGATCTGCTCGGGAGTGAGTTTGGAAACTGCGGCTTCGAGCCGTGGAT
>JAEOUB010000015.1 GCA_016839545.1 Candidatus Kariarchaeota archaeon
CCATTTGGATCACCCCCATTTCGTCATCTTTGAGTCCTGATATCTCCTCTACTCTTTGGATAACGTCAGAATGGAGTCTCATCATTTTATGCTCAAGATACTTCATTTTCTTATCATCAATCTCCTTTCCAATATTGGTCAAGAGTGCCAGACCACGCTGGTATTCTAGCTGCATGACAGATAATCGTGTTTTGAGTAAGTTGATTTCAATAGATATCGGAATAGACGGTTGTTCCTCAATAATTTCATTTAGCTTCTTGAAGAGCGATCTCAATTCTGCAATTATTTCCTCATCGGGGATACTGCTGAGTTCATCCAACAGCATCTCTGTATATGCTATCATAGCTGCGATATTGAGCTCTACATGGATGACAGCTTTGTTCATCACCTCTTTGAATAGTTGTTGTGCTTTTGCTTTGTCTATTGTCTTGTCACTGTACATGAGATTGTATCCTGAGATAAGTCGGTAATGTTGGACAATTAGTGGGTGTTGACTGTTCTCGACGTAGAGTTTTTCCAGCTCATCCATAAATATTGGTGCAAGGTGATCACGATCTGATTGCAGCAGGATCTTAAGCAGATTGTACAAGGTCCAGGAAAGATCGAATACGTCTCCTAGTTCTGCTTTCATCTCCAATCCTGTAGTTGCCAGCTCTAATCCCATCCCTGAGCGTCCCATCTTCAGGTTCACGATGCCCATTGCCGCGATTGAAACCGCTTTGAGTTTGATATTTTCCTCTCTCTCGCCAATCTTGTAGACTTCCTTGTAATCTTGGTATGCTCCATGATAATCTCCCAATGCTTCACGAACCTGTCCAATCTCGTACTTGGTCTCAGCAGCATTGATTTCATCATGAAACTGCTTTCTTAGGTCAAGAGATCCCATGAGGAATGTCATTGCACGGGCAAGCTCCCCATTCTCCTTGTGAACGAGACCCAACAGATAGTAGATTTTTGAGAGTAACCTCTGATCATCCGTCTTCTCTGCAGCATAGAGACAGTGTGAGAAGTATTCAATTGCAGTATCTAGCTCACCTGTGTATCTGGAATATATCCCCCTGAGTCGCTTTAATTCAGCATATCTCCGATCCTTCTCCAGCTGGTCAATATCATTTCCAAGCTTATACAGGTCGTATTCTCCCATTTCTTGTAGAAAGAACGACTGTTCCCAGTCTCCTTTTCTCCATAAGATATCGGCAAGGAGTATAACCATATCAAGTCGGGTAAGTTTTCCACCTTTTCTTCCCAGATCGAGAAGAGAATTGAGCATTTTCTCTCCTTCCTCATAGTACCCCATTTCAAGAAAAATGCGTGCTTTTATCAGTTTAATTTCAAAAAAATCAGGATGAGTTGGTTGGTAATGGGACTCAATCTCCTCGATATGATCGAGTGCATCTCTGAACTTTCCTTTTGAATACAGATAGTTCAGCTGACTAAGACCCATAATATCAGATTCTGCCCCGTCTTTATAGAGGTTGTCAGTTTTTCACAATTTACTAGCCGCTTTGCAATCTTTTTAACCGTTTCATCTTCAATATTGTACAGGTGACCCGGTTGTTGAAGGATTTCTCAAGAAGACAGATCGTCGTAGCACTCCTCATATTACTGCTGGTACCTTCCACACTACTGATTTTTCGACTGGGCAATGAGCGTGAAATTCTCATCCATGAGCTTGAGTCCGCTGAATTTACTGTCATCCGCTTTGATATCACAGGTGGAACTGCGGATAGTTTAACTGCTGAGGGAATGGTACGGGTTAACCTCAGTCGTCAAGCTATCCCTCCTGGTATTTCCATTACGACCTTTGAGGTAGATCTGTACAATGATACCGAATTTATCACATCCTTGGAAGTACCTGTGACCAACATCCTAGAATCTGAGCTAGTGAATTTCTCAATTGGCATACCTGTAAACAGTGAGGAACCAAGCACTACAACCTCTACTATTCTGGTGAACATTATGACCGGACTTGAATTCACATTGGACTTTGATAGCAGGATCCGATATCGAGCAGGAGGTTTGCCAGGTACTCTGGAATTCTCGAATCGGTTGGACTTCCAGTTGGAGCAAAGAAGTCTTGAAGTTGACCTTGATCAATTTGCATTGCCCAGCTCACCATCCGAATTCAATTCAACCATTGATTTTACTCTCTACAATCCTTTTTCTTCAATAATTTTGATGGGAGGTGACATCGCTGTACTTGTTCAGAGTATCAGAATTGGAACAATCATCCTACCTGAATCACCATTTCTACCTGGAATCAATTCCATATCTCGACCAGTTGAACTTGAGGTGGACCTGGATACAGTTTTTACTTTGTACTTCTCATCCATTTCTAAACCAATTCAACTGCAGACTGATTTAATCCTTGGATTCGGTGATCTCCGAGTGAATGTCTCACCTGAATTGGATCTACAGACCTCAGGTCTAGATTTTAATTTCAATATCACATCGGTAGATCAAATCCAAATCAACACACAATCAGGTGAGATTTCTGGAATTCTTGGAATGGATCTGATATCCTATCTCCCTATCACTCTGAATATGTCTTCGATTAGTGGAACAATAACTTCAGGAGGTCAGTCTGTTGGCAATTTCTCATGGAATTCCACCTCATTTCTGTACCTCGAGCCACTTGAGCCTGTTCAAGTGACTCAGGTCTCGTTTACCTCTTCTATTGACAAGTTACCATTGTTTATCAATCTTGCAACAGATCTTGGTTTTGATAATACACTACTGGCTCTGAATGTTTTTGGTGATTTGATATCTTATGAAGTAAATCAGTGACCCCTATTTCGGAATATTCAAGAGACGAGTTGATCATAATACAAATATGAAATGTGCCACCTGTGGTGATTTTCTCAAAAAGGATTCACGTTATTGCTCCAGTTGTGGGTCGGAAGTTCAAGTAAGCGATACTACAAAAACCCGTTTCTCACGGCCCCCTGAGAAATATACAGGACCCCGGAAGTTGTACAGATCAAGATCAGACCGTCTCATTGGTGGTGTCTGTGGAGGACTCGGGAACTATTACAATATTGACCCGAATATTCTCCGGGTCCTCTGGGCGTTATTTTTCTTGTCTGGGTTCGGAGTAATCGCCTATCTGCTGGCAATTGTGTTTATCCCCGAGAGTCCGTTGGATCCATGGAGTGAATAAATTCGTAGTCAAACAATGAAATTTAAAGAGATGAAGCTTACAATTAATTCGTGTCAATTATCTTTGACTCAATAAAGACAAGGAATCTTGATCAGGTCTATGAGATCAATCTGAACGAGTACTACTTTAACCTTGTAACTGGTCAAATTGAAGGCTCCGAAAGGGTAGACGATGATTTCTTTGTCAGCGTGCTTTCGGGTTTGAACCATCCTGATTTCAATGCAGTTGTCCAGGTTGATATTACAGACAATTTCGAGGAGGTCTATACCAAGGTTGCTGATTACTTCAATAATAGAGGAGTGAGCTATACCTGGTATGTCATTCCCAGTACAGAACCTGAGGGATTGGTTGACCAGCTGAAAGAAAAAGGTCTTCGTTATGTTGGTGACGATGTGGTCGTTGGTGTGGAGCTCAAATCAATTCCACGCAATATTGATGCACCTAACTCTCTCTATATTGAATCAATCACCACAAGTGACAAACTCAATTTATGGGTTGATCTGTACTGTAGATCTCGTAATATATCAGGTGATATCGTTGAGAAGTTCAAATCAATCTATCAGAACACTGATTTTGAAGACCCTCGACTACCATTCAGGAAGTACATTGGTTGGCTTAATGGAGAGCCTATTGCCTGTTCGACCCTGTTGACTTCAGGTGGTATTGCCGCTGTGTATGATGAGACGATTCTCCCCCGATACAAAAACTGGGGCATTGAGAATGCAATCAATATCACTCCTCTCAAGAAGGCAAAAGACATGGGATATCTCTTGGGGCACATCCCAACCAACTTAGGTAGTCAGAAGAGATTGACCAGGCTTGGATTTACTCACCTTTTCAATGTAAAGAAGATGGTACATCTGGTCAACATGGGTAGGTCACGTCGCCCCCGTCGACGATAGGCGGTATTGAAGATTTCGCGAAGATCGCGAATTACCTAGGCATTTATCTAGAGAACCTGATTCAAAGGGTCACCTGTGTATTTCAGATACGATGTATAATGACGGTCTGAGCACATCGTTTCGGTAAATATATACAGTCACTTAATTTGTCACATAGCTGCGACTACACGCAATAAATTGGTGATGTATAGTTTTCAGACCATCC
>JAEOUB010000016.1 GCA_016839545.1 Candidatus Kariarchaeota archaeon
ATTGAGGGTGTGACCATCCTCATCTATGACCATCCTTGTGCGGCCGATATAAGAAGAAAAAGGAAACGAGGGACTGCTCTGACTCCCAAACGCCAGATATTCATTAACGAACGAGTATGTGAGGGATGCGGTGACTGTGGGGTGAAATCCAATTGCCTGTCAGTATTCCCTGTGGAGACGGAGTTCGGACGCAAAACACAGATACATCAGAGTTCTTGTAACCGAGACTATACCTGCCTTAAAGGCGATTGTCCGGCGTTTGTAACAGTCGAGGTCGAGGAAAACGGTACAAAGAAGCAAACAATTGAAATCGAACTTGATGATATAAAAATACCTGATCCTGACTTACTTGTTGGAGATAATGCCAACATCTACATGACTGGAATTGGTGGTACAGGTGTTGTCACGAGCACACAGATAATTGCCACAGCTGCCATGCTAGATGGAAAATTCACTTCTAACCTTGATCAGACAGGTCTGTCGCAAAAAGGAGGTTCGGTAGTGAGTCATATCAAAATCCGGACTGAACATACTGACATTTCAAATCGAATCCCTTACGGGGAAACCGATACTATGCTGGTATTTGATGTGCTGACAGGCGCTACAGATATGAATTTGAAGCATACCCACCCAGATAAGACCCGAGCCGTGGTCTCAAGAAGCACTGTTCCCACAGGTGCAATGGTCCGAAAGAAGGAAGTGGAATATCCTGAAATAGCACCGCTACTTGCAAGAATTGAAAGATCAACTATTTCCAAAGACAATTTCTACATAGATGCAATCTCCTTGGCTGAAAATGTATTTGCGAATCATATGCCAGCCAATATGATCACTATAGGGGCTGCATTCCAAAAAGGGATGATACCCCTGTCCAAGAAATCTATATTTTCTGCAATAGAGCTGAACGGAGTGGCAGTCGAAATGAATAAACAGGCGTTCACCCTCGGTCGCCTTACCGTATCTGATCCGGAAAATGTCCTGATAGAAATGGAGACAAAGCTTCACAGAGCAGGTTCACTTGATGATCATATTGATGTTGAAATACCCGATGAATTGGAAAGACAATTAGTTATCGAGGATAAGCAACTTAGAAGGTTAGTAACTGCAAGAATAAGGGATTTGATTGACTATCAGAATAAAGAGTATGCAGAAGAATATCTTGCATTTATTTTGAAAGTCCATGAGCAAGATCCAGATCTCTCAAAATCGTTGACTCAAACTGTGGCAAGATACCTCCACAAATTCATGGCATACAAGGATGAGTACGAGGTAGCTCGACTTTATCTTCATCCTGGCTTTGAAAAAGAATTAGAACGACAATTTGGATCTAAATACAAAATGAAATACCAACTCCATCCCCCAATGTTGCGTGAAATCGGTTTCAAGAACAAAATCGGTCTCGGTCGTTGGTTCAAAACCGGGTACAAACTTCTCTACAGGATGAGAGCACTACGTGGGACTCCTCTAGATATTTTTGGATATGCCAATGTTCGGCGTACTGAAAGACAACTGATCAAGGAGTATCTTGATCTGATTGAAAGATTACTGCCAAGGATAGATCTGCACTACGAAGAGATTGTACAGATTGCAGAGTTGCCTGACATAGTACGAGGATATGAAGGTATCAAAATGAAAAATGTGGAAGAATACCGTCGTAAAATAGAGACTATGATGTCTGAGATCTAGAGAAACTCACTGTAATCTTCTTCCGACACCACTCGCTCAGTATATCGATTGATATGCAGAAAGATATAGACTGGTCGAGTATCTGATTCTTTCAGATGACCATATTTTTTCTCTTTGTATGTTATTTTCAGCTTCCTTTCGATGTGAAGAGACTGGTAGAACTGATATAGTGGAAACAACACAATCAGGGTCATACCTGAAATCAGCATTGCTGAATACATGATGACTATCTCTAAGGTGGTGGCAATGATAACGTAAGTAAGAAGCCCCAAAGTGATGAGAATGAGAGAGTTCCGGGTAAAAGCAAGGCGTGAGTCCAATCGTTGACAATCGGCAGAGCAAAAACTAGTGTCATCTGCCATGAGATATTGATTACATACCTTACAATGAGTCATAGTATCCCTCCCTTAATATCCTCTACGAAACTTATAAACACTCTATATAAAACCGATTTTGAAGATCGTATTCTTATCTAAGTATTGCATATCACATAGTTTTTGCATAGCTGTTATAAGGCGAGTCTATGATACCTACTGATTATCAGGATCTTCTCACGGGAAAAGAACTTGCCCATGTTGCAACTCAAAACCCTGATGGAAGTATCCAGATTTCCCCTGTCTGGATTGATATTGATGAGAACAAAGGATATCCACTGATCAATACCGCAAAAGGAAGGAAGAAGGACAGGAATATGATTATCGGGTCACCTGTTGCAATATCTATTGCACAGGATGGAAACTTCTACCGTTACATCACAATCCAGGGGAGAGTAGCAGAACGAACTGAGGAAGGTGCTCTAGAACATATCAATCAATTATCGAAGAGATATTTCAATCGATATCCTTACAATCTTCCTGAAGGTGAAATCAGAATCAAGATCGCTATAGAACCTCTTCATGTCAAAACTGCAGGGTAATTATTCAGTTTCAGTGTATTTTTCAGAAAAATCACTGAGAATTTTATTACTAAGGGTATCCAATCGAGACGCAAATTCTTCATCCTGATGGACCTCAGCACCGCTTACTAATTCCCAGAGTTTGTCTGTAAAATTCTCAAGATCCTGCTTTATCATAATTACATTGTGAGATGCTAAATTCTTGATGAAAAACACGACGTTGAACTCGTCACGGTGTTCTACAAGGATATTTGAATCACCTAGTTCCAATCCACCTATTGAAGAATCATCGTAGAACATCTCTCCGCCCACTGATTCAAGAGAAGCGACCAAACCTGCAAGCATATGCTCGTCAAGTTCAGCAACAGAGGGTTCCCAGAAACGTTTGAAAATTGGCGTCTCAGCCTTGGAAATAAAAAGACCTCCGAGTACAGGGGTGGAGTCAGTAAGATAAGATTGTGCATTCGAACGGATCATTGTCTTTGCGATAATTGCTGCGTCCAAACCTCCAGCCTCAGAAGACTCGGATTGTGCACGAATTTCTAGTGATTTCTCAATTCCTTTCTCGATCCAATCACGTAGTTCTTTTCGGGTTGACCGGTAGGAAATAAGGTAATTTATTGCACCTGAATTGAGGGAGCGAATTATGGGTGAAGATGCCCTTCGATCTCTCATCTGGTAAATCACCTGTGTGAACGGATACTCATCTTTTACGAAATCTGCGAAGTCAAGGGGACTCTGAACGGCATAGTTATTCAGGTCTGAATCTATTACCAGAACGGCGATTTCAGTATTTCGGAAGAAATCCTTTGCTTCCTCTTCTTTAGATGTAGTTGTAATTCTGAACTCAACTTTGCTGTCCAGATAATTCATAATTTTCTGATGTTCTTTGTTATCAGTACCGTAGATAAGGACTTCTTGTCCCTTGAATACCTGGCCTTGATCTTTGGTTTCGTGTTCGTAGATAACCTGCTCATTTACATTATCGAACCTATTGCAAATAGCTTCCATTCCCACGAGCTCTTCATCAGTCGGCCTGTCAGTACTTGCAAGTATATTTTCATGAGCAGACATTAGCTCACCCAGTATATCTGTAATCACTTCTTCTGCCTTGCCTACATTGTGTTTGGAAAGATTTCTAACGAAGATAGAATACTGAAGATCATCGTAAAACCTGAAAATTACGCTAATACCACCAAAATTGATTTCTTTCAGTGGATCGGCAGACTTCAAAAGTTCCTGTCCCAACATCGTTATCCCTGAAAGATATCCTGCAAAAAGGATCTCATCCTTTGCAAGGAGGTCTTCGAAGTATTGTGAATATCGAGGCACTGATTTGTAGGCCACCATAATACCCACAAATTTCACAGGTTCATCCTCTCTGGCAGAAA
>JAEOUB010000167.1 GCA_016839545.1 Candidatus Kariarchaeota archaeon
GTTTGATCCCAATGTGGATGTGGTTCTCATGATTATCATCCCCTCAGCACCCCAATTCTCGGTTGAACAGTTCACCGAGATGTTCACTGACTTTATGGTCAATGTCAAACCGAACTATCCAGAGGCAGCAAAGAAACCAGTCTTTGTAGTGACTCTTGGAGGAGAGGAATCAGCCATTGTCAATGCCAAGATGGACAAGCTAGATGTTCCCACATTTCTCACTCCAGACCATGCGCTGAGAATTGTCCGATACCTTGCAGAGTACCGCAAGTTTCTCAACAGGAGGCGGCGCTAATGGGTCTCAACGACCTGACAGGTAGGGGTAGAAATCCTATGGAAGTGGAGATCTATGATATCCTCCGAGAGGAGGGTATACCCACATCTGATTTCTGGTTCATCCGTGAAGCCAGGGATCTAGAACGGTTTGAGGATGAAATGAGCATGTATACCCGTTTTGTTGCCAAAGCAATGTCCCCCCGGATCGTACACAAGAGTGATTTTAAGGCAGTAGAACTCCATATTGACCGTAATAGTGTGGCCACCACTTTTGAGAGATTCATGCGAGACTTTGCACAGTTTGAGATACAGGGAGTCATGTTTGCACCCATGGTAGGTGAGGGAGTGGAGTTTCTCATAGGATCAACGACCGACCCCACATTTGGTACAATTACCATCTTTGGGATTGGAGGTACTCTGGTAGAGATTATCAAGGATGTCACCTTTGGCAAGTCACCAGTATCACGTAGTGATGCCCTGGAGATGATATCTCGGATAAAGCACCAGGAAATGCTGGATGGCCCCAGGGGACTACCTGTAACTGATAGGATCGAGCTGGCAGAGCTGATAGAGAAAGTGAGTCAGCTCAGTTATGACTACCGAGATATTGTGGCAGAAATCGATCTTAACCCCGTTAGAGTCACCAAAGACGGGATTATACCCTTAGATGCCCGGATCATTTTTCATCCTGAGAAATGTTGATCTCAAGATTTCCCTCACCCGCAATATTCTAATAATTCTGACTAATCAAATCTTTGTGGTCCAATTCTCAGAAGATCTCGAGAAATACAGGCAATACCTGAATGATGAGTCCAATATAGCCCAAGGTACCCAAGCGCAGAGAGTCTGGTTTCCAAGCAATCATGATGAAATTGTAGAAGTAGTCAAACTCGCGGCCAGTACCGGGACGGTAATCACAACCTCTGGAGGAGGTACAGGTATCTCTGGTGGAAGAGCTCCTGTTGGAGGCTGGGTAATTGCCACTGACAGGATGACTGCAATCGATCATCCTCACAGGGAGATGTGGACTGATAATGAGACAGGAATTGAATATGGAGTTCGCTTTTTCAGTGAGGGAGGTAAAGACCTTGTCAGGGTACCGGTTGGAATGCCCCTCAAATCGATACTGAACTGTTGTAGAGAGAAAGGATTGCTGTACCCACCAGATCCCACCGAACGCTCATCCTACATCGGGGGCAACATGGCTACCAATGCTTCAGGAGCTCGATCATTTAAATTTGGTGCAACACGAAACTGGGTAGAGTCTGCTCATCTTGTGCTCGCCGACGGGACAGCTGTAGAACTCAATCGCTCAGACGAGTATCAACAACCTGTACCAGGAGCTCTGTCATTTACTGCAGGTGCCAAGGAATACAACGTGCCACTCCCAGACCTTGAATTACCCAATGTTACCAAGCATGTCGCCGGTCCGGTGTTGACACAGAAATCGCACCCTCTCGATATATTCATCGGTACCAACGGGATATTTGGAGTTGCATCAGAGATCACCCTGAGACTGCTGCCACTGCCCACAAAAATCATCAGCATGTTTGCCTACTGTACCTCAAATGATCAGGCATACCAGCTGATCACCCGGTCCCAACGACACAGATCTGAGAACCTCAGGCCCATGCCTATGTCTGTGGAGTTGCTGGATGCTTCTGCCATAGAGGTTATGCGACAGAAAGATCAGCGACTTGGAGACCATTTCCAAGCAGTCATCCTCCTTGAACAGGATGTCTATTCTGATGAGGAAGAGGAGGAAGCATTGGAGGTATGGAGTGAGATCTTTGAGGAATATGGTATTGATGAAATCTCTGTCGCTCTGTCCCATAAGGAGAATGAGCATCACAAATTCCTCCGTCACTGGGTACCTGAATACCTGATTGCCAATGCAAAGAAGTATGGCTACCCACTTGTGGTATCAGATACAAGTGTTCCTCAGGAGCGATTTATAGAATTCATGGAATATCTAGAGAATGTTGCAGATGAATTCCTCAGGGAGAGCAATGATGATCTGAGTACCATGTTGCTGGGTCATGTAGGGGACAGTCATCCGCATCTCGCATTGATACCCACCAATGACACCCAGGCAGCACTATCACAGAGACTCTTGCTTGAAATAATTGACAAGACTGTGGAAATGGGCGGATCCATTGCTTCAGAGCATGGATTGGGGAAGAAAATGTTTGATGGTCAGCCAGCAATCATGCGGCAATATGGACAGCACGGTCTTGATGTGGTCCATGCCATGAAACAAGTGTTAGATCCAGATTACATGTTCTGCCCGGGAAATGTCGTACCCGTTCCTAGCTAAGATAGGAACCAATAGCTGCAATCACAGCATCAGAATCAAACAATGCAGTGAAATGATTAAATCCCTCAAGCTTCACCAGTTGTGCCTGATCACAGCTGCTTGCAAATTGTTGGGCCTGCGGAAGATACGATCGGTCACGCGATCCAAGATAGAGAAGAAGTGGGATATTCAAACCACAGAACCGGTCTAGGTCATCAAATCCCTGCCAGGAAAGAATTGAGTCATCCACCGCCACCAGAGCTTGGTGGTCATTTGCCAGTAGCATCCTGCGACGATGCTCCGGAAGTGGAATTCCTCTGCTATCAAGATGTGCAACCCAAGCATCCATTCCTTGCCTGATGACACTCTGCCTATCTCTGACTGCAGAATGGACATTGGAGACGGAGTAGGGATGCATGCCACCCATCACCACTCTCGTCACCCGGTGAGGATAATAGAGGGCTGTTGCAAATGCCATGCGTGCACCAAATGAGTAGCCCCATACGATTGCCTGCTCAAGTCCCTCTCCATCCATGACAGCAATGACATCCCGTGCATGCTCCTGTGGCAGGTAGGCATCAGGATCTACTGGTTTAGAGCTGAGACCATGTCCCCGCAGATCTATGCATATCAATTTTTTGTGATGCAAAGCAGAGCCGTATCCCTCCTCGATCCACTCCATGCCGGAGGTGAAAACGCCATGGAGGAGGATAATGGGATCTCCCGTTCCGTGGACGGTATAGTGAATGGTATGATCACCAGAGAGGACCGTGGGCATATTCTAATGATCTCGCAGGTGGTTATAAGGCTTGAGACACCATAAATGGGTAAAATCAGGTGGGGTTTTGAGGTGGTACCGATACCAATAACAAAATAATATAAATCTGTAAGTTCA
>JAEOUB010000168.1 GCA_016839545.1 Candidatus Kariarchaeota archaeon
CAGAACTTGAGAAAGAGATTGGTATTCTCAAGGCAATTGGTATGGTCCAACGACAAATTGCCACCGTATTTGGTACAAAATGGTTGATACTCCAGGGATTTGCAGTGCTTCTTGGTGGAGTAGCAGGACTCTTCCTGTCCTACTGTCTGATGCTGATCTTTCTGGAATTGAACAATCAATTGCAAATCCACCCAGGGCTTGAACTCATTGTGCCCACTGAGGTAATAATCACGTGGACTGTGGTTTTAGGGCTTATCTCACTCCTATTATTCTTACTACCCATTCGAAGGGTGACTGGAAGAGAAGTTCAGAGCATTCTAAGAGAATAAGAGCTTACGGTAATGACACGCCGGTCAAAGTATGGCAGAAGTCAAAGAAGCTGTCCTGAGTGGAGATATCGTCTGCCTCTTTCCTGTAGGGGTGTTCCTGTTGATGATAGAAATACTTGCCTGATACTATGGCATCCTCATGTTCGCTTGTTGCCAGCCAGACCTGTGTCTCCATACCCATTTGCAGGTCGTCGGGTGCACCTTTGCCACCCATCTTGGTGGGAACCCATCCGGGATTGACAGAATTAACCAGGACATCAGACCACTTACGGGCAACAGCATTTGCAAGTAGAAGTAGATAGAATTTGGAATCTGAGTAGCTGACACCTTTACTCATACTATTGGGATTGATCCTACCTCCCTGGTGCATTCCTGAATTGAGATAGATCAGCCGTTGTGGCCTGTCCATCAGACATGTGAGGATATATGGTGCGAGAACATTTACACGGAAGATAAGCGCTCTATCTGACCGATAGACGCCTGCATTGTGGATGATAGCATTAAATGGACCCAGATCATTTGCATCACTTGCCAATTGTTTGACCTGCTCCATGTCAGAGAGATCTGCCACAAGTACATCCTCAGCCCAAGGTAGTTCCTGCACGATATCCCGTTTTCGCTGGGCATTCCGGGCATGCAAAACGACCTCGTGACCCTGCAGATGCAATTCCTTAGCTGCCATTTTCCCCAATCCATCAACTGATCCTGTTATGAAAATTTTCATCAAGTGTCAATATAGACTTGTTTGAGACGATTTTGATTGTTTCTGTTGAGTCTATCTAAGAATTAATACTTCTTCTTGTCGTTCCAGCGACCAATTGGAGCATTGAAACCAGGTTCGTTCTCAGGGCTTGCCTTGACTGCTGCAAGGAATTCCTCGGGAACTTCTGGAACAGGAGCATCTGAAAAGTCAACACTGTCATGAATGTTGTCTCGCTCCCAGCGTCGCTTGTCAGGAACAGACTTGTGGGTCATACCAGCCTGAATTCGTGGCTCGATGTGTTTCTCCCACATCTTGAACATTCGCTCTGGACCGTAGTACAGTTGCTCACGTGAGTAACCTGCATCTTCCCACTGGTCGGTGTGCCGTATCGCCCATTGACGATCACAAACTTCCTCGCATAGTCCGCACTTCATACAGCGACCTGCAAAGTAACCGGGGAATCGGTACTCAGTGCCTTCGATGAGGCGGGTTTCCATAATGATTGTATTGTTAGGGCAGATCCGCTCACATTTCTTGCACCCGGTACAAGCTTTTTGGCTAAGTGCCAGCAGACCTCGATACCTGGAATTGATTGCAGGATGGTGAGACTTGTCACGGTGTTTGGGGTGATAAAGATCAGTGATGGGTACTCTTAGCATAGTTCTAAGAGTGGTTCTGAAAGCGGGTACATGGAAAAAACGGGAGATCTTCCGCATAACGGTGCTATCTCGTTCAGCGGTGATACTTACGTGTTGTGCAGTACTCAATGGGATACCCTCGGTAAGTTTCTAAAATTCTTGATATTTATAAGATCTAAGATTATAGTTGCTGGCAAGTTTAAAGGAAATCTGAGAAAATCTAGCGGTTACCGGTCAATTCTTTGGTTTGCAACTAGAACTCATCTTCGTCGAAATCCTTTGCAGGTTCCTGAGCGGGTTCGTCGTAACTCTCCTCGATCGTAGGCTCAGCTGGCGGTAGTGCCTCTTCCTCGAAGAAACGCGAGGTTTCCGAGGCGAAGATCTGCAGCATGGGTTCGATAGAGGAGATAGAGGTGGACAGATCAAGTACCAGGTAGACGAAGACGTCCTCGGTGATCTTGTCAAACAGGATCAGCTGGTCCTCGGCATCGACCATTCGATTGACGATGGACTGGTTGAGTAATTGTTTGACAGTATCCATCAGGCCAATGATATTGGTATAGAGTTCTTTGGATACATCATCTCCTAGTCTTGATTTGGTAAGACGTGCAAAACGACCCTCATCCTCTTTGACCAATGTAATCTCCATGATCTTGTCATAGCTGGCCAGGAATTGCTCCATCTCCACATCGAGCAGCTTGTTGAAGATAATAGGTTCCTCAACTAGTTCAGGCTCAGGCAGTGGCTCACGATCGGCAATCTCGATTTTGGGTTCCTCTCTCTTGACCCTCATCTCGGGTACCTTGATGACCTCCTGGAATTCAACATCAGGATCAATCTGTGAGATAATTCCAAATCGATGAGCGCTGATGATGATTCGAGAACTCATTCTGCGGTTGACACTTCGATTTGCGTAGAAATCGATGATATCTGCCATGGTGAAGTGACCCTTGGAGTTGGAGAATCGCGAAGTGGGTAACAATCTGAGCAGTTCAATGTTCTGTTTAATTGCCCGGCTGATGGTTCTTTCTCGAAGTAATGGTCTAATGTTGCCGGAATTAAATTCGAGTTCGCCGAGTAGATCAAGTTTAAGAGATGCCTGCGCCAGCTGTGGATATACCTCTTTGGCAGTGAGCTTCTTCACTCCCCTACTGGTATTGGTGAAGTTAGATTCGAACTTGGCCTCAAGGTTCTCTTGGGCTTCCTGTAACTGACTAAGTATACCGAAAGGCAATTTCTCAGATGAGATGACAATGAAATTCGAGCTCACACCTTTGTGAACCGTAAGTGACACATCACCTCGCTCCATGGTCTCAAAACCAACCTGACCACCATCACCCTGTCCTAATTCATTGAGGAATGAAGAGAACGCGGTGACCATACCTCCGACAAGATTGGTATTCATACCCTCATCATTGACCAGCTCCTCATAGATAGTCAATTTGGACTTGGTCTGGATAATGATTGCCTTGAATGACTCAAGTGCCCTGACCTCATCATAGGCGGCCTTGATAGTGCTGTTGAGTTCAAGCATTCGCTTTTGCTCAGCTCTTCTTCTGATAAACAAGATCAGGAGAATGAGAAGGATGAGGGCTCCAATAGCAATCAGGAATTCGAGATAGGCAAAGAAGAAAACGATAATCTGATCAAGTATACCGGGATCTGCAGGAATGATTTCAGGGAATGAAGCCTCAGTATATTCATATTCACCGGGTACGTTCCCACGGCCTTCTATGATCACTGCTTTTATCTGAATTATTCTAAGGATACCTTCAGTATCGGAAGCGCTAAGAAATATAATTACCATTCCATTTTCATCCGAGATGTCCGATTTGAAGAATGTCACACTTCCTGATTCAGTCTCTGCAACAATAATAAATTGCATCTCTACTCCTTGTGCACCACCTGAAGGATGAATTACTGAACTCATACCCAAACCATCTGTGTCATTGAGATCCGTGGTATTGTAAAGAATTCTGGCGTATATGTAATACTCCTCACCCTGTGTCAATTTGGGAGTGGTGGAGAGTACGACTTCAAATGTATGGGGGAAGAGCTCAACATTGTACCTAAGGTTTCTCCATGCTAGATAGCCATCAGCCTCGAAACTTACCACCCAAATATATTCTGCAGGTAGAAGTCCGGTGTAATCGAACCTTATTTCATAGTATCCGTTTTCATCTGTGGTGAATACGGTTCGGAATATCTCTTCTTGCAAGAAGAGTGAGACAGTAATTGTTGCATTGACTACAGGTCTATTGAACTCATCCAGATATGTACCATTGATAATTTCTATGTCACCTTCAAACACAGCATCAACGAGTGAGAAAGTAGGTCTTACAGTATCAATGGTTACTGGATCTCTCACTCTAAGTGTCATTGAAGCACTAATCTCATTCAATGATTGATCAAAAATTTCAATGGTGAAATTGTAGA
>JAEOUB010000169.1 GCA_016839545.1 Candidatus Kariarchaeota archaeon
CCAGAGTGGAGATTCTTTTGTTGAGGGATGACCTTTGTCACGTCGACCCAGTAGGCTCATCACCAGATCAATTCCCTCCTTAGCCATAACCCGGTAGGTAGTCAACTTACCTCCTGCGATGGTAACCACTCTCTCATTATCAGAGAATATTTCATGATTTCTGGAAATCTTGGCAGTAGACCCTTTGTTCTGGTAGACAAGTGGTCGCAATCCTGAGTAGGCTGATATCACATCTTCGTATGAATAATCTCCATCAGGAAATATCCTATTGAGCGCCTTGAGAATATAGTCAACATCTTCCTTGGTTGGCTTGATTGCATCAGGATCGCCTTCATAGTCAATATCTGTGGTTCCTGCAAGATCATAGCCATCACGTGGAATGACGAAGACAGGTCTCCGGTCATCGTTCATCATGAGGATGGGATGGCGATCAAGTCTCTGTTTCACCAGGATATGTGCACCCCAAGTCAGTCTAAGACGTGTGTCTAGAGAACTACCTCTCTCTTCAACAATCTGAGTCCACGGGCCACTGCAGATAACAAGGGAGCGTCCATAACATACCAGTTCCTCTTGAGTTTCCAGGTCCTTGATCGAGACTTTAACACCGTTTCCAATTTTCTCCCATTTTATTACCTCGGTGTAATTTGTTACCACTGCTCCTCTGTCAATTGCACTCAGAATATTGGCAAGTACCAAACGGGCATCATCTGTTCGGACATCCTGGTATACACCCCCTGATTTCAGATCCGGATTCTCTAGCAAAGGTTCCAGTTTCACCAGTTCCTTGCCAGAGAGATATCTATGTCTGCCAATGCCTCTTGGAAAGGCAAGAAGGTCGTAGAAAATCATACCCAATCGCAATAACCACGGTTTATCCTCACTCCAAGTATGAAGAGGAACCATGAAATCAAGAACCTCACAGAGATGCGGTGCGATTTTGAGGTGAACATGTCGCTCAAGTGCTGCCTCTCTAACCAATCCAAATTCATAATTTTTGAGGTATCTCAATCCTCCATGAAGGAGCTTTGTAGAATGCATGGAAGTTCCAGACCCGAAATCAGTCTTTTCCAATAATGCTACCTTCAATCCACGTAGGGTTGCATCTCTTGCAACACCCGCTCCGGTAGCCCCTCCTCCTATGACAATCACGTCAAATTTCCCATCTCTCAATTGGTTTATATGGTCTTGACGTTTGACAGTCATGACTCTTTGTAGGTTATTGGCTATTTAGACACTATTCTAATGTCATAAACAATTCTGTACTACTGATTTTCAAAATGAAACAATATTCAGCCATTTCGAAATTTATCTGTGTTATACTTTAAGAAGCATAAGCCTGATTTCATTGTATGGAACTCGAACCTCGAGAGAAAATGTTGACTATTGAGCCTGAAGCACATACGCAGATCTCCTCTGTGATTGAAGCCCAAGCACAATCTGATCTGTTCCTTAGAATCTATGTTCAAGGAGGATGTGGTGGAATAGCCTACGGCATGGCTATTGATTCTCGTGTCCAGGATGGAGATGAGCGGTTTGAGATTGACGGTCTTCCTGTAGTTGTAGACCGGATATCTTTGCCTTATGTTGAGAATGTTAGTGTTGCATACGATACTTCTGGTGAGAAACCTGGCTTCCGAATTACCAACCCCAATCCTGAAATCTTCCAGTCACTTGGCGGTGGCTGTGGAGGCGGTAGCTGTGGATCTGGCGGTTGTGGTGGCGGATCCTGTGGAAGTGGCGGCGGCGGCTGCTGTTAATCAAAAGGTAGGATAACTTCATTCAACAAAAGCGACATATCGAAAATACGAACGCTATGAGTCAATGACCCCATGGAAATGATATCCACACCTCGGGCAGCATAATCTACATAATTATCCTCAGTTATTCCACCTGATGCCTCTACGAGGACTTTTGGATCAATTTCTCGGATTTCCTCAATAATACCGGGTATCATGTCTGGATCAAAATTATCAAGCATGATGATATCTACACCTGTCTCTGCTGCCTCCAGTGCCTCGACTCGGTTTCGTACCTCTATCTCGATCTTATGTGAGAATGATACACGCTCTCTGATGGCAAGAATTGAATTTCTGATTCCATTATAGGTGGCAACATGATTCTCTTTGATCAGCACCATGGCTGATAAGTTCAATCGGTGGGTGTCTCCACCCCCAATGACAACTGCCCATTCTTGGTACTTTCTAAATCCAGGCAATGTCTTTCTAGTAGCCGCAATTTTCGTCTTAAGATCCATAGTGCGCAATCTCGTTGTCAATTCATTTGTCTTTGTCGCAATTGCACTCATATGGCTCAGAATATTGAGAACCAGCCTTTCTGCAATCAGGATGTCTGAGGCTTTCCCCTCAAATGTGAGAAATTTCTCACCAGGTTCAAGATAGTCTCCATCTGCACGGGCTGTTAGCACTCGAATCTCCATAATTTCAAAGATACGTTTTGCCACCTCAATTCCTGCTAGAATCCCCGTGGATTTGGCAACGATGTATCCAGAAACCTCACGATCCTGATCATCGATAAATGAAACATCCCAAAAGGGCACATCTTCCGCTATCCAATTACGGATATCCGTGTCCAAGATTGCCTTGGATATCATACATGTCAATACTCAGTCTTGCTTTTCAATTCTCGTATCTCGACTTATCCCATTAAGAGAGCTTCAATCTCATTCTTGCTCAAAACTCCATCCTTTTGCTCGGTAGCCATACCAGAGTCAAAGATAAATGTCGTGGGAACAGGAACCTTCTGTTCCATGTCCAAGTTGAGAGTCATAGGAATTATGGGGTCAAGTTCATCCGTATATGTGAGATCAAATATCCGAAGCTGTCGACCATCCTGAGCCGAAGATCTCATAATTTCATTGACCTGTATCTCACAGAAATCACATCTGGCATCCAGTATGGTTAATAGCTTTCGTTCATGAGGATTTGTCATGAGATACTCTTGCAACTGATCTATCTCATTTATTAGCATATATTCGGGGTATTTCAGAGGCTGCAATTCCTTCTTTGGCATCAACTTGTTGATACCCAACGAAGCAGTAAGGAGTCCCAAGAAGAGAATTGATCCCATATTGAAATCCCACGAGAGCATCATGAACAGTGCATGACCTATCAGGGCGAGAATAACCATGGGAATGAAATCATTGTATTCATAAAAATCACAATTACATGTGCCTCCGTATCCTTTCTTCTTGCATATGTATGCTGGAAGTGAGATATAGAGCATATACGACACTCCTATTATGAAATAAATGTGGATCAGGTGCCTAAAGTTCCAGGGAAGTACAAACAAGAAGTAAGCGATTATCCATGATGCAAAGATTGAGGTGTAAAGGAACCATCTCCAAGTATCAAGGTTTTCCTGGTTGATCTCAATCTTCCTACATTTGGAGAATGAATCTCCCATGACGTAGAATCTTAGTGTGGCTATGGATAGCAGAAGTAAATCAAGCAAGAGCATCCAAAGATCAATTGGATTAATATCTGCAATCGCCACTTAAGACTCCTTTAAGGCATCTCAATTTAAAAATTCTTACCCTCAATTAACTAGATTTGTAACATCTGCATTATTCTAGAAGAAATCATCTAAGCTCATCTGTCTAAAAGAAAGCGATTTACGAAAATAGGACTGCACCGGGACATTGAGGTACTCCAAATTCAGTTTTAATTCTTTACGGTCTGAAAGTACCATTTTCAAGTTTTCCATTGCCTGTCTCATCCCTTCTCGTACCTGCCAGACACCGACTGGTACTAAATAATCGGGCGTAATCTCACGAAGAATGATGGCTCTTGCTTGGATGTTCCGTTTTGTCAAATGTTCCAATACCGCCAATCGGGTGGCGTAGTATCCACCTGCCTGTGATGCATATGAAGATCGCCCTTTGTAGTACTCGTTTACCGTGAAGCCCTCATGACAGTAGGATATTTGCCAGCCCTTACTCTGGAGAGTAAATATTCCCCCTGCCATCCAAGCCTCGAAATTCTCAAATGACCAGTTGCCAGGCATCAGGATTACAGTATACTCATTTCCAAGGAAACTTGCGAAGTAGACCTCAATCTGTTTGATCCAAGGAAGGTCTCTGAGGGTTGGTATCAACTGCTTACCAAGTGTATCGTCGGTCGCTGTAATTGACCAGCGTGTGGGTACTATTTTCTTTGCGTCCTCAAGACCAGTAAGTCCAGCTGAGAAGATTTTCTGGAGATAATAGACATCGAATTTGTCATTGTACAGGCTGAAAAGTTGTTCTGTGGCTTTTAGTTCGTCCCCGAGCACACTCTCGACTCTTTTGGGTATCTTGGGATTCTCTGCAATATCAAGACGAAGCAGGTCTGCTGAGGGTCCCATGGGCTGCGTTTCCACAGAGAAAGATGAGTTCATCTTGGGAATGGAACTGTACAGTCCTTCCACATCAACCGCCTTGGTTGACATTGATAGGAGCTGTAGTTGCTCCACAATACGATCCTGCTTGCGAGACTGGATATAGAGGTTTTTCTTCCCCCGGATCATCCCGTACCTCAAATCGATAATATCCTTCAAGCTCAGATTTCTCCATGCAGCTGGATTTGCACATATTTTCAGTAATTCAGGATCTTCTATTATACTGGTTAGAGGTCCTGAGTTTACTCTTGGATAGCCATGAGATCCTACAAATATCTGCTCTGAAGGTCCAAATACTGAATTATCCTTGATTTCACGGTACTGGTCTGCACTAGGATGAACATTCAGAGCATTGAGTAGGGGACAGGGATTGAAACCACACAGTGATTTGACTGATTTACAATCCACACACAGATTGAGGTTTATATTGCGAAGTATCGGATTATTCTGAACCAGCTCTTTACGGTCTATAATCCGAGATTGCATAGGTGATATCGACCCTCCCCTTAGAAAAAATCATCCATCACAAAAGGTGGTAACCATACCTTTAATGCCAAGATTTCTCAACAGGACGTATGGAATACTCTCTCTACAAAGCATTTGTTGCATATGTCACCTATATGGAGCATTACAGGAATCTCGAGGCATATCGTAAAGGTGCTAAGGTCATCCGCAATGGTCTGCCCGAAATTGATAAATCAAAGCAGGGTTGGAGAAACATCTTGGAAGTAAAGAATTTTGTCGAGATGGTTCTGACAGAAGAGGATGCAATTGTTGATCTTATCGCTCAGGATGATGGTGCGGCAACAATCGAAGCACTCACAGAGGACTCCAAAACCATTATGATGTCCAATACCGATGAAATCTCATCTGTTATCTTTGGTCAGAACTAATACCTACAGCACTCCCAAACTCACCAGAATGGTTAGGTAGCCAAATCCCAATAACGAGATCAAAACAAAGAGTGGGAATGTCTCTTTGAAATATTTCCCAATGCTGATCTCATACCCTGATTTTTTAAGCACCTCAAAGGCAATAATAACAATAACACTCCCTATTGGTGTTAAAGAAGCCCCGATATTTGTAGCAATGACTGCACCGTACCAGAATTGTACACCTACAACGCCGATAGAGGCAAATATTGAGGTGAACAGTAGCGAAATGGGGATATTATTGAGACCAGTTGATGCAAGTCCGCCAAAGATTATTAGTACGATAAGTAGCATTCCTGGGCTGTCGGCAATCATTCCCTCGATGACACTAGCCAGAGGTAACAGGGCATCAGATTGCTCTAATGATCCTACAAGGACGAAGAGTCCACTGAAAAAGAAAAGGGTGTTCCAATCGATCTTGGCCCACATCTCTTTTGATCTGATTCCAGTAATTATCATTGTAGATACAGCAAGCAGGACAGCCATCAGTTCGATACCAACATGAATTCTCTCTGCAAGGATAAATGAGACAACAAGTGCCAATATCAGTCCTGTGGAGAGGTATACATCTTTCATTGAATTGATGACCTGGTTTGGATCCAAGTATTCCAGCTCCTCTTTTTTCTCTTCTGAAAGCTCTTCACTGAGAAAATCCCGATGTAAGAAGAGGAAATATACCGTAGAAATCCCAAGTGAGAGAAATGCAAATACTGCCATCTGCCCCACCCAAGTTCCAAAGGCTATTCCAGCTCCTGAATTTAAAATGATGTTCGGTACGGATCCAACAGGAGTTAGTAGCGCTCCAACTCCGGTAAGGAACGTCTGGTAGATGAGATATGGTACAGGGCTGATTTCTAACCGTTTGCACACAGTAATGGTCAATGATGACAGCAAAATGATAGCAGTGACATTATCAAGGAAAGCACTCATGAAGAACATCATGACACCAAAAGCTACATACAGAAATTTCTGGCTGCCACCCGTTCTTTTCACAAGCTGGATGCCGATATACTCGAAATATCCCAACTCATCAAGCATATCGACGAATATAGTCAGAAAAATAATCAGCACGATGACATCCCACTTGATCAAACTGTCATAGATAATGTGGGGATCTTCACCTCGCATGAAAATCATGATTGCACCAGATATCATGGCTCCTGCCAACATATTTCTTGCTTTATCCGAATTTTCAGGAAGAATTGATATGATCGTGACTAACGCAACGATGATTAGCAGGATCTGACTCAATTCCAGCATTTTTGTCCCTCAGTTTGACCTGCCCTGATTAGGGGCTTTCCTCAGGCTGGTCGGTCTTCTCAGCCTGATCGTAGGATGCCTCAGTTTCTACAACCTCAGCTCCTTTATCCTTTTCTCCTTCTATCATATCACTGTCAGAAGGAGTTTCAATTTCCTCTGTAGAGCTCTCCTCAGAACTCTCTTCAGGTGTTTCTTCTGGTTTCTCCTCTTGTTTTGGTTCATCAGGTGTCACCCGTAGAACCATTACAGGAACTCTGAGTTTTTTATCACGAAGCATATCCTGGAAGAGAAGATATCTGTAACCCTTCCTATTCGCAGGGAGTATCATGGTGAGAAGTGAAGCATCTGACTCAGAGAGCAAATTCTGAATATTCTCAGAGAAATCACCGCTAAAAATCCGGTACTCCACGCTCTCGATAAACTCGCCAAATTCGTCAGTGGTGTGTTTTCCATACTGTTCTAGCTTTGCATGTACTCGTTTTTTCACCATCTCCGCATCAACCACACCTTTCGAGGACTCTGCGAGGTTTTCAATATCCTTGGCGTCATAGAGAAATACAAATTTCAGGTGGGATCGGTTTCGAGAAATCGCTCGGATGTAATTCTGGTTTTGCAGTATATCTGCGACATCATTTACGACAATAACAACCGATGAGAAGATATCATCTTTGAGAGTATCAACATCAGGCACCAAGAATAGTGGTCTGTCACTGTGACTGACCAGGTATTCCCCGAGAGAGCCCAATGCAACTGCCTCTGGGTGATCGGTAAGATTCGAATGATACGGGACAGGCAAAATCATGATGTCATACTCGTTAGACAACTGGTTCTCAATTGATTGGATGGCATCTCCTTCAAGGAATGTGACACCTTGGTTGAAATCAGTCTCCCGCAAACTGTCCTTAACAATCTGGATAATTGATTGCTTCAGGTGTGTAAGATCTGTATCTGCAAGTTTCATCAATTCCTTGTCAAACAACGAGCGGATGACGAACTCTGCATCAAACTCTTGTGCAACCTGTAAAGTGATTTTGATTGCATCCTCGGAGTGATCGTTGGCATCAACAAAACACAGTACCTTGTTTGGATTAAACTCTGTACGTGACTCCTTAGATGGCCAAAGCTTGTCTAATTTCGACAGACGTTCTTTGGCCTCACTGATTGCACCTTCAACATCTTGCATGATTGTTTCTAACCGATTTACCCCTTGATGAATTATAATTCTTTGCAATAGGATTCTACAATGCTATTCTTTCCCAACTATAAATTCTGTAAAATCAGTTGTAAATCTTCTGTAAAATCGAGATGATTTAACTCAATAGCTCGCTGGATGAGTTTTGGTGTTTCGAGCTTGTATTTCTCAATGGTTTCCCTTTTCATCTTGTCAATATTATCATTCAAATTGTCTAGCCGGTCTGCAAGTTTCAGTGTCATAACCTCAGGATATTCTCCTATCACTTCTTCCAGTATCTTCATTGTGGCAAAGCCATCTCGTTTTGTGACGCCACGCACAAGCTGTGCAGCTCTCTGACCAAACCGCTGAGTGACCTCCTCAAGAGTTGCTTCGGTATCTTCAACGACATCGTGGAGTAATCCAGCAACGACCATCTCATTGTCCCAATTCTTCAAATTGAGTGCTACACCGACTGGGTGGACAAAATACGGCATATCCGAACCTTCACGAGTTTCATTTTTGTGCATCTCAAGCCCATATTCAAATGCCTCTTTTGTCAACTCAGGGTTGGACTTATCCTTTAGCTGTTCAAAGAATTTGTAGAACTCAAGGTTCCGAAGACGAGCCTCAGACGTCTGATCCATTATAGGTGGAGCTTCGACAGTTTTTATCTCATCGAGCAACAAATTAAGGAGATCATAGCAAAGATAATCCCTCATATAACTCAATATTTCCAAGTTCTCCAGGTGGTAACTGCCTTTCCTTTCCAGAGGAAGTTGGCTGAATTTGTACCTGAGATTATCAATCCTGTCTGCGACCCGGAGTGTGATTGCTCTGGGTTCCCTATCAACAACGGTGTCGAATGCCCCACTCATTGATCTCCCTTCTATCTTGCTGACTCCCAGTACAAGATGCAGTACTGTAGTCCCAAATTTACTCTCAATCTCCTGCTGGGATCCAATGGTTTTTTCCAGGACATCGTGGAGGAGTGCCGCGATAACCATATCCTCACCGTGATTTGCTAGTAGAAGGCCTATTCTGACCGGATGAATGAAATATGGTTCATCTTCAAACTTCCGTCTCTGCCCTTCATGGAGCAGGGCAGCCCAGATAAATGCTTCTTCTATCTTGTCCAGATTATAATCCTTGGACTCAAGCTGACTAAGAAATTCCTGTAAGTCTATCACTACTTCTTGCAATCCCTCTTTCTACATCAATCTATCTGTACAAATGGTTTCCTTATACAGGGTTAGATGTGGTGCCTGTATAGTATCATATCATATTTAATACTCAAATAAGTGAGGGAACCTGAGGCAGTTGATTCAATGAATTTAAAATGTCAAGACTGTCGAGGCCGTGGCTTCCAAGAGGAGAGCGAGACCTGCCCTGACTGCAAGGGGCTGGGATCACGTAGTCTTTCCTTCGGAGTGGGTTCTGGATCCGGTAACAAGGATTGTAAAACCTGCGGCGGAAGCGGCAAACTCGTTCAAAAAGAAACCTGCAATTCATGCGGAGGATTAGGACACATGACTAGATGTGCAATAGATAATACTGAGTTAAGTGAAGGGGAGTCCTTCTTGTGTGCAACGTGTACCGAGAACCCCATCATCATCCAGCTTGCCCAACCCTTGGACCAGAAGTATCTGGCCGGTGATAGGGCCTTAGCTGCCACCATAATAAATGTCGATGGAAGAGGTGCCCTGGTAGATTTGGGTGCCGGCTTCAAAGGTACGTTCAAGCCAGCAAAAGGAACGTACTACAATCAAGGTCAAACAGTACCAGTGAGGCTTAAATCTGCGTTGAATCCTAAAGAACGAGGAAAGAAACCTGCCGAAGTACGACCCTTGCAGCTTGATGGCTTTAAAGTTGTCAAGAAACATCTGCCAGTTGATCCCATGACTGTTGCTGAGGTATCTCAGGAGGAAGGTAACGTGGGTGAGCTGTTTGTGCAGGTTACAGACATTTTTCAGATTAGAAACGGTCCTACCCTTTTTACGGTAATTGATACCCAGGGTAAGAAGATACAGGCATCTGCCTATGGGGATGGTCACCAGCAGGCCTATCCTTCAGTCATGAGGAATACAGTTGTCCGGATAATTGGTCGATTCAGAATCTACAATGACCAGGAAAGAATTCAGGTCTATTCCATGGAGAAGGTCAAAGCTTCCGAGGCAATGAACTTCATGGAGAACCTTGCAAGTATCAATCAACGTGATGGAACACAGCTTGATACACTAGAATTCTTCGTTGAGAGTGAGGTCTACAATGAACTCAAACCTAGATTTGTTGAGGCAGCCAAGCGAATTAGATCTGCTGTTCTACGTAATCAGAACATTATCCTACGATATCACTCACCCTGTGTTGACGGTACTGTAGGTGCATATGCACTTGATTTTGCTATTCGCCGATATCTTGCTACTCGTGGAGCACGAAAGGATGAATTCCGACGTGCTCTTCGAAGACTCCCTCATCGAAGTCCAATCTTTGAGGTATCTGATGTATCACGAGATCTCTCATTCGCTCTGGATGACAGCGGTAGTCAGCATACTCTGCCCCTCTACATTCTTGTAGATCTGGGATCCTCAGAGGACTCACAGGCTGCTCTCGATTTTTGCAATGCCTATGGTGTTGACGTGGTCATCATTGATCATCATGCTCTTGCTGAAGGTATTGACGAGAAATCACATACTCTGATCAACCCTAACGTGGTATCAGAAAATGCGATGATCTCTTCAGGAATGCTGGCAACAGAACTGGCAAACTACATTGCGGCTGAACAGGATCTTGAAAAGCGAGTAATTCACCTTGCTGCACTGTCCGGTTACGCTGACAAGATTGAGGGATCTGAGTTGGATGCCTACCTTGCTAAATCTGAGGAATATGAGTTTGATGCATCCAAGTTGGAGAACATCAAGTATGC
>JAEOUB010000170.1 GCA_016839545.1 Candidatus Kariarchaeota archaeon
CTCGAGAATACCGGAATGGTCCACATGGTATTGATTAATCCCAATCCTCGAGTGCCTCAAGGACCGATGCGAGTTCATCGTCCTCTTCAAACATACTCTTAGCCTCTTCCTGAAGTTGTTCTTCCAGAGTTTTCTTCTTCTTCTTTATCATGGGTACACCCTCAGCAATAGTAGTAGGTGCATACTCCTCATCAAGATCGAGATGGATCCCCTCTACACGTTTTGATGGTACCCCGTTAATCTCGAATATATCAAACAGATCACGTTCGAAATTCTCGTTCTCATTTTGGACCATACCCAATCGTGATCCCTGCAATAACAAGTCTAGGCTGTCTTTCTGATGTAGTGATCTGAGTTTCTCATTGACCTCTTTCATATCATAACCGGTGGTGATTGACATAATCAGGTAGCCTTCTTCTGTGGCTTCCTGAAAGAATATTGTCTGTTTGTCCATGCGTATGCGTGTGAGTTCATCTCCCAGCTCTTTTGAGAATGCGATCATAGCACTGGAGAAACCGGAAAAGAGATACTCGTCAAGCTCGTCTTCTACAAAAGTACGATGAAAGATTGTAATTCCATCGTTACTTATGATCGTGCAGAATCGAAGCTCGAGCATGAATATCCATCTGACTTATTCTTATAAAATATATCTCATAACACTGTCCGCAATAGCCACTAGAGATTTGCGCCACGAGTTTGGATTTTATCACTGTCTGCCATCCTCGAGATACCTTTTCCTGCCATTGCCAGAGTCTCATCCACCATCATCTGTGCTTCGAGCACTTTGTCGGGACTCTCCCAATGTGTGGTTGCATAGACAATCGCTGCAGCTCTGTTTTCAGGATCGTCAGATTTGTAGATTCCACTAACTACGAAGACACCGTCACACTTCATCCGCATCATCTGAGCGGCATCTGCTGGTGTGGCAATACCTCCGGCTGCAAAATTGATAACAGGCAATCGACCGAGCTTCCCTACATTGAGTAGGGTCTCGTAACTGACCTTCATCTCACGTGCAAGGATCATCAATTCCTCAGCATTATCTTTGACACCAACAACCTGAGCAATGCCATTGTTAACCATACGCATGTGACGAATAGCCTCGGAAACATCTCCGGTTCCTGCCTCTCCCTTGGTACGGATCATGGCAGCACCTTCCTCAATACGGCGAAGTGCCTCACCAAGATCACGACATCCATTCACAAATGGAACGGTGTAGGGCCATTTCCAGACGTGTGATGCCTCATTGGCAGGAGTCAGCACCTCGGATTCATCAATCATATCAACGCCAAGCTCCTGGAGAAGGTATGCTTCCTGGGTGTGTCCTATTCTACATTTGGCCATCACTGGGATAGAAATTGTCTCAATCGTTTCTTTGATTGCATCGGGTGAGGCCATTCGTGCCACTCCACCCTGTCCTCGGATATCGGCGGGAAGCTGGTCAAGAACCATCACTGCTACTGCACCGGCATCCTCTGCAATTGCTGCCTGGGTGGGATTGGTCACATCCATGACCACACCGTGGGCAACCATCTTAGCAAATCCCCGTTTCAACTCTGTGGATCCCAGCTGGATTTCCACGTCTTTGTACTCTTTAAGGGGTGTATAGTCAAGATTTGCCATAGTATCTAGCCACTTTACTCGTGCTAGCGTATTAATAATTTCATTGCGTACACAACCACTTGGTAAGTTCGGTGACTAATCTAGTAGATCGAATGTATAAAGGACAGTGGGATTAGTAAGAGACGTTTCTTCCTCGTAAAAGTTAAGTAACAAATCATAAAAGTGAATCCATGTCATTTCTAGGTGATGTGATCCTAATCTCGAACCTTGTATGTTCTTCAGTGCTCTTCTTCACAGGTGTAATTGTGTTCTACAAGTATACCAAAACGAACTTCACAATTATGATCTACCTTGGTTTGGCCACCATCTTTGCCTCACTTGCTAACCTGTTACAGATAGATACTCTGCTCGGAAATCCGAGCCCAGAATTTTCCAATATCTCGGTACAAATTTCGGTCTTCTTGTTTGCGGGTTCTTTCGCTCTGCTGATACTCTTCTTTGACTACTTTTCTGGTGAACGACAGGTATTCTGGCTTGTATTTGCAGTCGCAGGAACTGCCGCTTGCTTTTACCTGATCCTTGCTTCATTTATTACCGGTGCATCATCGATCGTCTACTTTATTGTTGATTTCGATGGTTTTGTCTTATACAGTTGGTCTGATACTGTAACTCTGGTTATTCTTCCGATGATGGTAGCTTTTGCCTACTCTTCATACAAGATTCTCAGAAGAAGTGAGGAGAATGCAATCAATGATTCACAATTAAGACAGATCAGGTTGATGAAAATCGGTTTCTTCCTCCTAGCTGTGGTATCAGCTGTTTTTGGGATGATAGGAAGTAGCCTTCTCCTGACCTTTAACAATCCAACCGCATTTGCACTAATCATCTTTGTAGTCCAGAGGATATTCCTGGTTGCTGGTCTCCTCTATATCGTCTATGGATATATTTCAGTTCAGCAGGTCGCATTTCTGCAACCACAGCGGATTGAGACTCTGCTCGTTATCGATCAGTCCGGGATCCCTCTGTATCGCTATGATTTTGTAGACAGTGAGAAGGCGTCAAATACCGGTTTGGCAAGCGGTGCCATTACTGCAATCGGAGCGCTCATGCAGGAAGCATTTGGAGTGACAACCAATGTCAGATCTATCCGCTTCATGGATAAAGAGCTCGACTTGCAATTCATAGAGAATACCGCATTTATCCTGATAACGAGCACCTCGACGAAATTCACCTCAGACTCTCTGAAACGGTTCGCATTATCCTTCAACGATGCATATCCCAAAGAATTGGATAATCCTGGTATGCATATTGATGATTTTGCCAAATCAGAACCTCTTGTCCTCACTGCCTTTGGTTTGGAATAATGATATCTTTGTACCAAAAGCCTCTATCCCAACCTTTTTCAAGATTTTATCTCCCCAAAATTCAGTGACAGAGCTGGACCACAGCCTTATCCACGATATGATTGGAGGACGAGACAAGTTTTTTGAGATTGTGGATAATTTCTATGAACAGGTCAAAACTGACGATCTCCTCTTTCCTATGTATCCTGAAGATCTGGAAATGGCAAAGAAGAAACTTGCATTCTTCCTCATGCAGAAATTTGGAGGACCTGATGAGTACAGACCCCTGCGTGGTCAGCCCATGATGCGTAAAAGACATTTTGAATTCCCCATTGGTGTTGATGAACGAAACCGCTGGGTTGCCATTATGACAAAAGCATTAGATGAATCAGGTATTGACGATTCCCATCCGGCACGGTACACTCTTCAGAAATACATCGAGATGATGGCTACCCACATGATCAACCGAAGCGAGTTTGACACGAAAAATCACTGACCCGTACAAAGTATCTCACAAATCCTTTCAAGTCAAGATGACAAAGTGACAGTATGCCTGAGAAGGATCATATTGCATGTCCGTATTGTGACCACACGTTCAACCCCGAATCCATTATCATCAATCGCATTACAGAGGGCCACCCGAAGGGCTTTCATTTTATTTATTCGTGCCCAAAATGTAAGAAGCTTCTCAACGCCACTTTCTTCGAGACCTGAGCTGGACTTGAAAAATTGTGATTACCTTCATTCGTAACGTTTTATACTGTGGTGGCTGATGTCAGAATAGAAAGCGCCATGAGTAGCAGAAAAATCAAGACTGGAAAATATCGTAAAATGCGGAAATTTGAGCACCCAGGTGAGCTGCCCGAGGACATGCGAGACCTGCTGTTGAAGATGCTGACTGTACAGGCAGATACTGAGTTTGCCTCCGTTGAGCAGCACCGGGATTGGCAGACTGATGCCCCCTCTGCAGAGGATCGCTGGGTTATTGCCCGTATTGTTGCAGATGAGGTACGACATGGTCTCAGTATGGTGCGTCTCCTTCGTGATTTTGGAGAGGACGGAGAGAAAGCCATTGAGGGATTGATGAAGAGAAGGATTGGAGATCACATTCTCGATTCGTTCAACATTGAATTCAAAGACTGGATTGATGTGGTGACCTTCACCTGTTTTGTAGACCGAGTTGGTCTCTACCAGCTTGAGTCATTCGTTGAGTGTTCCTATGCTCCACTTGCTCGTCAGATCCCCCTTATGCTTAATGAGGAACAGTTGCACATCGGATTTGGTCTCAACGGGCTGAAGAAAGCAGTCAATGACCCCAATTATCCAGGAAACAAGGAGAGGGCTCAGGAGTCAGTTGACTTCTGGGTACCCCGAGCACTTGATATGTTCGGTCACAAGGGGTCCAAGAACGCAGCTCTGGCACAGGAGCTCGGTATCAAGAGATGGCAAAATGAGGAGATGCGACTGAGATATTACAAGGAGATTGCTGGTATCTGTGAATCTCTTGGATTGGAGACCCCTCCAATTGATGCAAATCGTCGAATTGTAGATGCTTAATCTGATTATATTGAAGAAATTAACTAAATTATCTAGATCTCTTTCTTAGAGAAATCAGGTTTACGCCGCTCAAGATATGCTTGAATTCCTTCCTGGGCATCATCTGATGCAAACAATCGGTTCTGTAACTCACGTTCCAAGGTTAGACCCTCGTGCAGACTCATCTGTGATCCTGAAACCACCGCTCTCTTGATGAGACCAATTGCCAGACCAGGTCCGTTGGCAAGTTGATCAACGTACTCCTGCACCTTGGCATCAAACTCATCGATGTGATGGACATAGTTGACCAGACCCATATCAAGTGCTTCATTGGGGCCCAGCAGTCGACCTGTAACCATCAAGTCAATGGCACGTGAATTACCAACCACTCTGCAGAGTCGCTGAGTACCACCAGTACCGGGGAGGACACCAAGGCTGACCTCGGGTAACCCAATTTTATGGTCTCTCTCCACTCCAGTTGAAGACATAATTCGAATGTCTGCAGCGAGAGCAATCTCCAATCCTCCTCCAACTGCATGACCATCAAGTGAGGCAATGACCAGCTTGGGGGTCTGCTCCAGCATCAGCAGGGTTTCGTTTCCATGCAAACAGAAGTTTGATTTGGATACCCTGTTACATGCTGACAAGTACGAGATCTCTGCACCTGCGGAGAATGCACCTCTATCCCTGTTCCTGATGAGGATAATGGAGACTTCGTTGTCAAAACGTGCCTCGAGAACAGCCTTCTCCATCTGTTGGAAGAAAGCATGGGAATATGTGTTCATCTTTCGATTATTGGTAAGTTCAATGATGCCTACTCGTCCCTCTTTCTTGTATTCAACCAAACTTTGGTCGTCAGAGTCGATATAAGTTGCACCGGGCGTCTTTTCGAGAACCATTACCACCTGTGAATGGTGGTTCAATTTAATGATTTGTTTTATGCAAAGGTACTATTCACACTACTACATCAGGGCTGTGTTCTTTCCGTACTTCACCGCTGTAGGCCAAAACTGGGACCAGACTACCAATCAGAAATCCACTGATCAAGGCTGTCTCAAACAGGGCAGGTGACTGGACAAAAAAGAGAACAATCACAAGGATAATGCCCTCAATTACAATGTAGAAGAGTGCCTGCGGTACCACAATGTGGAGGTCCCACTCTTTTTTCCTGTACATTGGTAACAGTGCCCCGAAATTAATTATCACACCAATTATTAGTCCAATCAATTGACCTCTAAGCAAGAGCTGAAGCAGTTCAGTGAATACATCCTGTGCTACGACACCATTAAGCAGAAATGAGAGTAACAGCAGGTACATCATAAAGAGGGCTGCCACAAGAACAAGAAGCAGGTTGCGGAGAAAGACCATATGGTCCCAGTTGCGATTTTCGATTGACTGGCTAAATCGGCTGAGAAAACTCATGATCAGAACCGATCAAGGATGAAAAGAACTATTCTAGCAATCCAGGTGTAGACAAACCAGGAAATCCATATCATCGTCGCAAAAAGCCCAAAGAGTTCCACTGATATGAACAGACCTCCTGGAGCTATCAGATTCTGTACTGAGTATGATGCCAGAACAAAATAGAGGAAGTAGACAAGGGAAGGTGCAAAGAAAATCACATTTGATCCACCTTTCATTCCCTCCATATTTCCTCCATGCTTGGCAATACGAAGTAAAATAAGTCCAATCGAGGTGAAGGTTACTGTTATTGCCATCACAAAGAAAATGCTGAAGGGGTCAGCAAATATGGCATACTTGCCGACAGAGTGGCTAAACAGGTCATCAATGAGGGTCAGGTGATAGGGGATAACTGCAACATCAGAGAACTCGGAGGTTCCTTCGGATAGATAGAGTACCATAGGTAC
>JAEOUB010000171.1 GCA_016839545.1 Candidatus Kariarchaeota archaeon
ATAGGTACGAGCTGCATCCTTGGGATCGAACCAAGTTGGACGGTAGACCTCAGGTACCAGTGGCTGATAGACTTTCTCGTGGAGAATGGTATCTCGTCTCACAATTCCCTTTGACTGGAAGCGATGAGTAACAACTCTGCGTTGGGTATCCATGAAAAAGCCATTTCTGGCCTCGTACGGAAATTCTCTGATGGTCACCCCATACCGCTGGCTATATGCATTCCAGAAGACACCTGGTTGCTCCTTTAATACCTCTTCAAGATCAGCCATTGATGCCTCGATAGCATGCTCTGCATACTCTTCGAGCACTGTCTTTCTGAGAAGGAGTTCAGGGATCATATCATGTCGTCTTTGCACTCTCATTTTAGGAATGGGATTGAGTCATGATCTCTTGAGTGTCTCTTTCAACTCGTCAAATGGAGGGTATTTTCCCGCGTGCTCCCCCTCCCACTTGAAAGCCAACTTTCCATCTCTGAAAAGATAGAGAGATCGCTTTGGTACACCTTTGAACGTCCCGAAATTATGATCGGTATTGTCAAAAGCTGCGATCAGTTCCTTGTTCCAGTCAGACAGCAAGGGGTAGTTGATATTATTCTGTGCTGCAAATACCCGTTGAGATGCCGGCATGTCAGGTGAAACACCATAGACATTGACACCAAGCTCCTGGTAATCAGACAGGCTATCTCTCAGCTCACAGGATGACTTGGTACAGACACCTGTGAATGCGGCAGGAAAGAAGTAAAAGACGGTATCTCCATGAATAAGCTCGGTGACCTCAACCTGTTTGCCATAAGTCTCACCGAAGGTCAGATGTGCAGTTGCAGACGTTAAGGTATCTCCCAATTCTATCATGACTTCCGGAAAATTGATCAGAATTTAAAATCTAAGGTGGTTCCCATTTGTCTATTATTATGATTACTGGACGATTTTTCGCTCTCCAGTCTGTACTGCCCACAGTGTGGCATAGACACCATCACGGTCAATGAGCTCAGTATGCGTACCGGCATCCACTATCCTACCATGCTCCATCACGAAGATACGGTCGGCATTGACGATGGTTGAGAGACGATGGGCAATGACAATTGTTGTCCTGCCCACAATTATCTTGTCAAGACTCCGCTGTATTGCGGCCTCGGTCTCATTGTCGACAGAAGAAGTGGCCTCATCCAGAATGAGAATAGGTGGATTTTTCAGAACTGCTCTGGCAATGGAAATACGCTGTCGCTGACCTCCTGAGAGTTTTTGACCACGCTCTCCAACAAGAGTATCATAACCCTCGGGCAGTGATTCGATAAAATCATTAACTTCTGCAACCTGAGCTGCAGACTGGATATCATCCATTGACGCATCAGGCTTGCCATACGCTATGTTCTCACGAACAGAACCGTCGATGATGAAAGTGTCCTGTGATACCACACCAATGGCCTCTCGGAGATCACCCAGGTTGAGTTCCTTGAGATTGATACCGTCAATCCTGATCTCACCCGCGGTGACATCGTAGAACCGTAACAACAATTTGACAACTGTTGATTTGCCTGCACCTGTAGATCCCACAAATGCGATAGTATCACCTGAGGGTATCTCCACATCGAGATCTGTCAGGATACCGGGTCGGGTGGGATAGTCAAAAGAGACATTGGTAATTGTGATCTCACCTTTGACCTCAGCTTTGGGCAGGGAGACAGGACCATCGACAATCACTGGCTTGGTATCCAGCAGGTTCAGTGCCCGGTTGGTAGATGCCATAGCCCGTTGATACTGATCAAATGTCTCTCCAAGAGAGGTGAGGGGCCACAGGAGCCGCTGGATGAGGAAGACGATGACACTGTACGCAGCCACCTCAATAACTCCATCCAGGGTGAGTATACCACCTACGATGAGCATACCGATGAACCCTGCCACAATGATCATCCGGATCATCGGAGAGAAGGCAGAGCTGAGACGTATGGCATGAGTATTGGCATCCTGGTACTCCAAAGATGACTCGTTGATTCTCCCGCTCTCAAACTGCTCGTTGGTGTATGACTTGATAGTCGAGATACCACCGAGATTGTTAGCCAGGCGAGAATTGAGTAGACTCACCTTCTCTCGAACAGCAGCATATCGTGGCTCCAGCCGTTTCTGAAATCGCAGTGAGAAGACAACAATCATAGGGATGGGGAT
>JAEOUB010000172.1 GCA_016839545.1 Candidatus Kariarchaeota archaeon
GGTACGAGTACTTGGTTCAAAGAAAATCGTTGAAAGAATTCTTCCCTTCATACTGTCTGAGAAGGCAGAAGGATCTGATTCTATCTCTTGTGCATGATCCAGCAATTGATCAATAGTGGTCTTTTCCAGGTCTTTGATTGAAATCAAATGCTCAATCCCCACCATACGAGCCCTTTTAGGAAAGCACCTTAAATTTTTGTCGGACTTTTGGAGAAACTCTATCAAGTAGAAAATAAAAAATGGCGTAATTCACCATTGGCGCTTTCTTTGTCAAAAATATTTAGTTCACTAAAGTATCCTACAATTAATCCCATCCCCTTTTAAGCAAAGCAAATTGAAAGTATTTCAACAAGTTATAAGATATATGAGATATTACTGTAATCTTTAAATAATAAATTTGACTAATAAAATTATGGAAGAATTATTCCTCACAGCAAGTGAAGACAATAGAGAAAGGATTATCGCAGTGACCAAAGCAATCGCCAGCAATACCCGTTACAGGATACTTGAGCTATTAACAAGGGAAGAATTGGATATTTCAAGACTCGCTGAGAGATTGGATCAGACAGAGGCAAATGTTAGTGCTCAGGTAAAGCAACTAGAAAAGGCAAAACTTGTGGAGTCACGGTACGAACCTGGGGATCATGGGGTCAGGAAATTGTGTAAAACTTCCATCACAAAGGTCACCATACAAATTTCTCCCGCAAAAACCTCATCAGAATAAATTGAAAGCTAGAGGATATTTGACGTAATGTAGGAGACCATAGACTCCTCATGAATTTTGTATAAATCTCCCAAGAACCTGTAAACATGGTCTCGGATTGTGAATTCAGCAGAATTCACTGCATGAGCTAATATTTTTTGTGTAAGGATAGGACGTCTCTCACAGGCCTTTGCATATGCTCGGTCGGCGAGATATACAACGGATACTGCAAATGGGAACGGTTGAACACCCCCTCTATCTGTCCTGTCTAGTTTCTCCAAGAATTTGGTTGATATTTTTATCAGAATTAGCTCATACTCCTCTTTTGTTATAGGTCTGTACTGTATCCTTTTCTGAATTGTACTATCCCACTTTATGGCCGAAGCCACTCTTTCTAGATAGTCTTCTGCAGTTCTTCTAACAGGTGCCAATGAGATATCAAGAGTCCTTGCTAACTTCAGGATATTCTTATTTGTCACCCTGTGATTGTTGGCAGAGAATGTAGAAACTATTTCCGAGAATCTCAATGGGGCTCTATCTTTCGCCTCTCTGACAGCTACCAGTAAACAGAGTGCTGAGAGGAGCACATGATTCGTTATTCTTATCTCTCGTTTAACTTGCTCCCAATAGAGAAAGAGTGCCCTTTGTTTCAACGCAGTGGAAACACCCAATTGATTCCAGATCCGATTGAATGCAACCATCGTTCTGAGTTGAGTAGCATTCCCATCAATCTTGGATCTCTTGTGATAGAATTTGCTTAAACGTCTGTATTTATGCAAAGTCTGAGGATTTAACATTTTGCCATGAATTGACTTTGAAATCCGTCCATTATATCCAATTTCAGAGCCCAGCTCTCCCACATATCCTATTCTTTTTCCTATTGAATTATGAGAAACGATTTCATTGTTATGATCCCTTTTCACGGGTAGGTGATCTACAAATTTTTTCTCCTTTACAGTTCCACAGTCTCTACACACAACAAAACCATTTGAGTAAATTTCATTTGTTGAGTTGCAGTAATCACATGCATTCAAAACGAAATAGTCTTCTGTTAATGATGTCACAACCACATTTATGGATTCTAAGGTTATTAGAGCCCTGCAGACATATTTCCCGGTACCACATATAAATTACAGTCTGAAAAAAACGATCTGACCTGCTGAAAGGAAATCTCTACTGTGACTATGGGTTTACCGAAACTATTGAAGATGGTAGAAATTTATTTACTGAGATAGGAGATCTCAGATTTGGAAACTTTGTTCATACTTCGCCAGAGATCGAATACAGTCTTCTTGCTGATAGTTTCCAAAGCATGAGTTTCAATTAAATTCTGTGATCCAAAATCGAAAAGGACTGAGGAAGAATATCCTAACATTACAGCAAGGGCAGAAGCAGTTTCGAAAATTGCATCGGATGTGCGTAGACCCAATTTCTCGAGAAGAACAAATTGACACCTACCTGGACTAGCCACTTCTCTGAGAAAATATTTCTTGAACTCTTCAGGTCTAATTTCTCCTTTTTCCAATTCTACTGTTTTCATCCCAAGATCCTGCAGAAAGGAGGACATCTCAGACTTGTGAATATTGAGAGATGCAGCTTTGGGATCAAAACTAATACCAGTTGCCCCCGGATTTGAATGGTTCTCATTTAATAATTTGAGAATTGGAAATCTTGAAGCTAGATTCTGAGAGAGTACATCCGAAGGTGACAGGTCCAATGCTGAATAGGTTCGAGGATGGATGGTTACTTTGATAGAACCCAAACATAATTCCTGGAACAATGGATAATTCTGCTCATCTACCAACGATAAGGGAATACAGACAATTTTATCTCTCTCTTCATCACCTGATATAATGATGGGTTTCTTCTGTTCCCATTGACCCCTTATTGCGCCATATAACTCGAACACTGAACTCTATGTATCTTGACATCATTTTTAGTTTGCTAGAAATATATGAGAAATTGATTTATTGATGAACTGCAGATATCTATGACTGTACTTTGAACTTGCGAGCCATACTCACTAATCCCATAGGAACTGTAATGGTGAAAAGAATAAAGAGCACTCTGAAGTAATTTGCCAGTGGGACTTTCTTGATAGCAATAGATATTGGTGCATTTGAATTGATCAAATCTACCCGTGATTCAAGGGAATTCAAGAAAAGGTCGTAGAATGGCGTAACTATCCAATCCCCCCGTGTCCAAAAGCTACCGGATTGTATGGGATATTCACCATGAGTTAGGATTGCCTTTCCTAAGTCTCTATCACCCTCCTTCACATCAACTATGAGTGAAAGAAACCCAGATACAGGATCAATACTCCTTTGAATCGTTACATAGAGATTAAACTTCTCAACATATTTCTCTTCATTCTCATTTGCTGTTATCTGTGTGTACTCTGTGTTATAGTCAACAGATATGTAGGAAATAATCATGAGTACCACCAAAATATGGGTTATTTTTAGCCGGGCTTTGCGAAAATTCCTCGAACGAGCATCGATACCGAAGTCCCAAAGAAGGATAAGAAATGCAGATGTAAGAATAGCAACAAA
>JAEOUB010000173.1 GCA_016839545.1 Candidatus Kariarchaeota archaeon
CCCTTACAAACCCCGCAATCTGGTAACCTTCTACTGCACTGACCACAAACTGCAGACCCCTGCTCTAATGATTCTGCACAGTATAAACAAACCCCTGCATCAAGAAATGCACGTAATTGACTTTCACGGTAGAAAGTGTTCTTTCGTATCTCCCCTCTGTAGAACCCCCATGCGATAATCTCGAAAAGATGCTTCTCGAGAATGTCAGGTCTCATCTCAACCTGTTTTGCCAAATTCTTGAGGGGGATCTCGTTTGTGTCCCATACCTGTATCGCCTGGATAATGACCTGTTTTCCGATGTCAAGTTCATTCACCGATTGAGTGGGTTCGACACTAATGGCATGGTTGACGGATATTCTGTTCTTCGATCGCTTCAGGTGGACCAATCCAGACCCCGTTAGATAGTATATCTGCCTGAAAACCTCGATGTTTGATAATTTGAATTTCGACCCAATATCCTTGACTGAGGTTACTTTGGACACTGACAGGTAGCCGAATATCATCTGTTCAAGTTGTCCTAATTTGCTGATCTGGATAAGTGGTGGCAGATTTGGAACCTCTTCCATGACAAGTATAGACTCTTTGGCAATAGTCTTGCTGATAGAATGTGATATCAGCTGAAATCCTCTGTTTCTTGCAGTTTCACGATCTACCTCCAAGAGGGCAGCTATCTTTGGCCATGAAATAATACCCTCCGAGATTAGAGCACCAAGCAGAATTCTCTCCCATCGGGCGAGTGTGTTTTGACTGTCATGTTTAGGCTGGCGTATTGCCTTGAGACGAAAAACACCTTTGTGCGATATCTTACCTTCGATTAACCCTTCAATGTAGGCAGTTATCAGCCCCGCAATAACAGTTTCCGTATCGATCCTCATCAGGTTGGTTAGCTCTTTGATAGAGATTTTTCTGTTAGTTTGGAGAATTCCGATGAGAACTCGGTAATTGAAATTGTAAATTTGACTCAGCACTTCAATTGACCTGGTTGGAGTCATCGGATAGCCTTCAATTATTGTCAAATCGTCACCTTCCATCTTTATCTGTAATTGGCTTGTTGAATGGAGTGCTGAGGCCAGTTTGATGACATCAACTGGATGAAGGTTGATACGGGATGCAATCTCATTAACCGGAGCCTTCTGGCGGAGTGAGAGGTAGCCTATGAATCTCCGTTCCCGATTTGATAGGACCTCCATTGGCCGTTTTTGAAACATCACCTGGAATTTGTCAACTTCGATATTCAATTGAATTCCTCCAAACATAGAGGTTGAGGTGGTGAATTTTGCAGAAATCATATCAGATAGAATCAGGTTAACAAATGTCGCCAGGACTTTGTGTTCTGGTTCTGCTAAATTCTCTGCTACATACCTGATGGTGGTTGATCCACTGAGCTGGAAATACCCGATAACCTGTGCCTCAAAATCTGTGACGTCCACAGATTTTCTTTTTGGAAAATGATAATGGACAACGAACCTGAAAGTATCGTCATCAATTTTTTGTGGGCTAATCAACCCCTTGGCAACAAATCCTGAGAGAAGGTATATTGTGCTTTGATAGCTGAGGTCAAAGGCAGGCATGAGCTCATTCAGAGAGACTTCAAATCTTGCCTTGAGATAGGCAATGAATACCCTGTCATCAAGTGTAAGGTTCGGGTGCTGCTTCTTAATGGTGTAATTGAATTTGTCAAGATGAAAGAAGTGACCCATGAACCTGCCTTCAATAAGATCAGATTGCATGAGACGACCGATTTTCTCCTCCAATTCGATCTGCTCTAGTTCAAGAACTGATTTAAGGATCCTTAGATCAACTTGCTCGAGGAGAGCGATGGCTCCGACCAGGACAGAGATCTCTTTCACAGTGAAATGAGTGAAGTATGCTGCGATGTACTCCACGGGGTCTATCCCATCATCTGTGGTTTGAAATCGCTCTTCGGTCATTTCCACCTAACTAACTATTGTGTTAATCCTATTTAATGATATACGAATTTTCAGGCGTTCTTGCCTATCAGGACAGATTGGAGAAACATTTCATGTATTCGAGTGTCGTGTGCCAATTCCGGGTGGAAAGTTGTCGCAAAAATATTTCCCTGTCTGATAAATACAGGGTCTCCCTCAACTGAGGCTACAGTTTCCACCTCATCTCCAAGCTCACCAAAGACCGGTGCTCTGATAAAGATAGCACGGAATTCCTCTCCTTCAATGTTGATTGCTGTGGAGAAGGACTCCTTTTGACGACCGTATCCATTCCTGAAAATCTCAGCATGGAGAAAAGGGAATGCCCCTGGTTTCTCTTCAGACTCAGATGTTCTCCTAACTCTCTCTGATAGAAGTATGGCTCCGGCACAGGTACCAAAAGCAGGCAGACCATCGGCCAGCCCTTTTCTCACGGCATCCAGCATACCATTGCGTTTACCTATAAGTGTCATGGCAGTACTCTCACCGCCTGGCATGACCAAACCATCAACTGCTTCGATCTCATCTGGGAGTATTACCCGTCTGAGATCAAGGTCTATTTCAAGATTCTCAGCAGCTCTCCTGAGTGTTTCCTCATGATCCTCTATTGCTCCCTGTAAC
>JAEOUB010000174.1 GCA_016839545.1 Candidatus Kariarchaeota archaeon
GGTATATGTAGGATGGCAGTGTGTACAATGTGATCCAAGACTGTATACAATGTGATCTATATATGTGTACACTGTATACATTCTTTTGTGCTATACTGTATACACTGTACACATTATAAAGAGAAATACCACAGATCTGCCCTATTTTACCAAAATGTGCACGATCTGGCATGCCTGGATAGGAAAAGCATCAACCCCCACAACTCTGCAAATATGTATCTACAGGCTCTGAAATTAGCGTTTACAGTAAAATGCCAGCTGTAGAACAGTGTCCGAGGAGGACTCGCCCACAGGGCCATTTCTGGGCATTTCCACGACCTCAACGTCTGAAAAGCCCGAATCTTTGAATAGCGAGGTCAGAGAATCCAGGGAATGCCGATAGCGCAGCCCTTCTGATTGCTCAATTGGCACCGAGGAGCCTACCGTCCGACCAAAAAATACGCCTCCCTCTCGCAGTAATACCAGCATGCGTTGAACCAGTGCTACTCCATCTGCATGGGATAGCAGATGAATCAGTGATCCGGCATGAATCACCCCAAATGTTGAGGCAAATTCAGTGAATTTACCATCTACAGCCTTTCTACCTTCAATTTTGATAAAATCATCAGTCAAGACATCAAAAACATGAAAATTGATAGTAGAGCTATCCTTGTCTCCAAATAATGTATTTCCGGCCTCTATAAAATCCCCATAAATATCGAGACCATGCAGATTTTTTGCTCCAGAGAGGCTGAGCTGTCGTAAATCAGTGCCCATAAAGCAGGCAACATCCAAAACAGGTATTTCAGGCTCTGAAACCACAAGATTGACCACATCACTGTACCTGGGATGGGCCACAATGCGTGGATGAAGGAACCTGTAGCTTCTCATACAGTGATACCATTCTCTGAGCATCAGCTTTTGCCATACTTTCAATGTACGGGCTTTGATCTCATCAATATCGAGATTTGCATACTGTGAGAATAGCGAGATTCCCGCTTCTGTCAGCTCTATTGCCGGTTTACGCAATCTCCATGTCTGTGTCTCACCATCGATCTGCTGGACTGGATCACTACCATAGTGGTGCAACACGGATTCCACGTCAAACCCAATCTCAGTAACCAGGGATACAAATTCATCATGTGTGAACATGAAAAACGTGTTATCAGAGCTTTTACGCAGATAATACGGGATTTCCGGCTCTTTCCAATCGTCTCCATCGTCAGGACCGGGTTCCAGTGCCACCTCTCCCTCCTGTACCACCATCTGGTTGACATGCAGTACCACATTATGCGTTTGACCCTGTACAGGGACCATGATTCGCTGAATTACTGCATTTTTGCGTCTACGCAGCGGATTGTACCACAATTGCGAGGGTCGATGTATGGTTTGCACGAAAAACGAGCCCTCAGGCTTTAGAAGAATGAATATATGCCGCATCAGCTGTCTGGCAGCCTCAAAACTGCCCATATTGGCAATTGCATTGCCCAGCAGGATAGCATGATCGAAATAGGTGCCCTCAAACTGCTGTACAAGCTCAGCTTGCGTGCCATCCAGCACGAAAAACTGACAATTCTGCCCCTGAGGGTGTTCTTTAGCCAGATTATTGGCAAGTGAGATAAATGGCTCAGAAATATCAATCCCCACAGGCTGATACCCCATTTCTGCCAATCCCAGCGAGTGACGACCTGAGGAACAGGCAACATCCAGGACACTACCCCTAAATCCGTTAGCAGAATCAAAGAATTCCACGATTTTTGGTAGCTCACGCTTCAATCTAGCCTCCCAGTTGATCATCTGGTCATACATGATCGCCTGCTGGTCATCATTCATGACCCCGTTTTCGCCTAGATCATCATAAACTGTGCCTCCCTGCTCTGTAAAATCACACAGGACTGAGATAGAGGGCAAATACTGATATTCTAGCACATCTAATGACACCTATGAGCGATCAGCTGACATTCGTGGTATCCCCACACGTCATCGGTGCAGTCCTCGGATTTGCCATGTTCAACCTCTCTATGGCTCTTACACAGAGTTTTATCATTGCCACAATTGCCCTGGTAGTGGTGTCTCTGGCATTCCCCAATTTCTACGTGGACCGCTCTCCTCGCTGTGTGTACTGTTTTAACCGGGTAGCAACCGGAGCACAGTTCTGTCCACACTGTGGCAGAATACAGCCAGAAAGCTAAATTTACTGACTTCAGGCTAAATTGAGGTATTATCGTCCAGTTACAAAGAATTTCAGTGTGAAAAACTCGTGTGAAAGTCCAATTTCTTTAAAATCGTCCAAAAAATGGGGTGGTAAGCATGTCATTTGTCAATCAACTCAAAGAACCCCTGTTTGCAGCTACTGCCGTTGCAGTTGTTGTTGTTGGTGCCATCATCGGATTTGTCATTGCAGACCCTGAAACAGGCCCAAGTTTCGGTAATTTCGTCGTCGGAGGCCTGATCTCACTACTGGTTGTTGGTGGTATCTACGTCCTGTATGTTGACTATATCGAGAAACAGAAAAGCAATCTCGCCGAAATTGCCAAAGAAGACGAACTCAAGGCAAGAATCGCCGCTCAGGCAAAAGTGGAAGCGGAGAAAGGCAAGTGTATCAGCTGTCTGACAGAACTACCCGCTGATGCTGAAAACTGTCCCAAATGTGGCTTTGCAGTCAAACACTACTCCACAGACGAATAGAACCATTCAATTCTATCAATTACGCCAACAGAACAAATTGAACAAATTGAACCAACTCTGACAGAATTGCAACTTATCCTGCCAACTCTCACCCTCAAGCAGGCAAAATACCTCCCGGTCTATCTATCCAGGCTCTTTTACCAAAATTATCTCTAGGTGTAACTAGTAATTATCAATACAATCAAGCAATTGGTATATGAAAAGAGGGTGAGATGACCAGATCTCCACCTTTCCCATAACTGACAAATAGGAGAGTGAGTTGAGACAGATATGGATGATTCGGATCAAAAAGATCCCACCAAACGCTTTTCCAATCGTGTGGACGCCTATATCCGCTACCGGCCTGGATACCCACAGGCAGTGATCGACCTGCTGAAAAAGGAGTACGGCCTGTCTACAGAGCATGAGATTGCAGATATCGGTGCTGGAGTGGGTCACTCTGCCCTGCTGTTTGCCCCTCATGTGGCATATATCTACGGTATAGAGCCCAACGAGGAGATGTATAATGCACTGGTTGCACAGATGGCACAGACTGCCAACTTTGCAGCACGCCTACAAGCTGCAGAAAATACCAATCTGGAAGCCCGTAGTGTTGATTTTATCATCTGTGCACAGTCATATCACTGGTTCTCAGAGCGTATGGCAAAGACCGAATTTGAGAGAATCATCAACGACGAGGGCTATATCGTGCTGATGTGGAATTCCAGAGATAGATCTTCAGCGTTTGGACAGGCATACGAGCAATTTCTGATGGATTATGCCGTGGATTACAAGGAAGTGGATCACTCACGGATTGGAGATGAGCAATTTGACTACCTGATGTCGACCTGGAAGAAATTTCAGTTTGACAACTCTCAAACTCTCGATCTTCAGGGTTTCCTGGGTCGATTCACCTCGTCCTCCTATGCTCCCGCACCCGGAACTGCAGCACATTCCACCGCATCAGAGGCTCTGTCTGCAGTATTTGAGACATTCAGCCATACCACTGCCGATGGACCACGCATAGAGCTGCATTACACCACCGAGGTCATCATTGGCAAGATCTAGACAATCTGTACAATTTATCAAATGATCATAGTACATGCCTAATTATATCTTGCAAGCAATACTGTATAATGAAACAGGCAGGGAACTAAGTGTTCACAGAAATTATTGACAAACTCAACTCAGATGGAAAATACCAGAATAATCCCAATCGGATCCTGGTCAACTGCCAGGAAATCTTTGTACGTGAATTTATGCGAAAAAGCTGGGAATACGACACTCACAACGAGATTAGTGAACTCAATCAGTTCATCGAGGAAAGCAGAGACGCATTTCATCAGCTAGCCAAGATCCTTGATCACGTCAAAGAGATAGAAAATTTGGATCTAGCCCGTCTGGAAGACTTTGAGACCAAATTCATCACCTTTGTCACCGAGATCTCCACTGCCATCAGGACCATGGAGGATAGAAAAACCGGTTTGAAGAACCAGACAATCTTTGATCGCAACCTCAAGATGGCCAGATACACCTTTGTCACCACTATCTGTGCAGTCGGCCTCTCATTGCTGTCTATCTCTCTGGTTCTGTTCTAGATATTGAAGAATTACAGTTTCAAGCTTTGCCTGTCACAATTATGAGACATCGATTCTTTTCAGCCCTCAAGGGCGATATATTTTAGATGTAGAGCAGGTGTACCGTTTTGTCACACTTACAATCCCGCCAGACTAGCGATTATCGTACAGAATGTGATGCAAAAACGTTTTCTCAATTTACCGATTTCTCGAAAACGTTTTCTCCTGGTCAGATCTACAATTTCAAATAATTCACATACAGCCTCTATCAAACCATATTATTTGATATCAAATCTTTCCAGCCCTTAAGGAAATAATAATTGTTATGTAGAGCAGGTGTACCGTTTTGTCACACCTACACATTCACCAGCAATGTGTACCTTTTTGTCACACTTTGAAAATATCCTACAGGAAACTGTGAAAGGATACAATATGAGATATCGATTCTTTCCAGCCTCTGCAGGTGTATTGTATGACATACTAACGCAATATAGTCATTTTTCAACCGTCTCTATATTCTCTACAGCGTGATTTTATCAATGTCCAACACTTCAGTAGCATAATGAGTGCTCCTGTGGATGAGAGTGACCGTAGCACCGGGTACAGTCAGGACAGTGGTCTCAATACCCGATCCTACTTGGTTTTGCTGCTGATTATCATCACCATCACCGTTGCAATCCGCATATTCGGGCTTGTGGGAGCTGGACTGGCACGATTGGGCTTTGTCCTCCTTGCAGTCTGGTTCATCTACCGCTATCTCAAGAGCCAGCGGGGCTACCGTGACCGCTACCAGGAACAGGGCAAGCAAGCAGCAAATCTGCAGTATTTTGTTCGCTGGGGGCTCCTGCTTATAATTTTCATCTTTTCCTTCAGCTTCACTCTGACCCTGCTGGGTGATCCGGCACTGGCTTTCCTGATCAATGCCGTCGTCTATGCAGTGGTGGTCCAGGTGGCAGATGACTATGCATCGAGGGATATGCGGGAATATGTGGCCAACAAGAGGAGAAGGGACCGTGAATTTGTCGATTCCATCTCCGATCCGGCAAATATTGCATCCAAGTGTATGAGCTGCCAGAGGAAAATCGATAGGGATGAAAAATTCTGCCCTCACTGTGGCTTTGAGCAGAAAGAGATCAGAAAAGATATTGGCTATACTGACAATTAGACAGTTTCAGGGGTTGTAATCCTCATAGATTGGACTACCAATCTTTGCAGAGGTTGTAGAAACAAAATTTTGAGAGTAGAGGGATTTTCAGCCAAACAGGACATCACTTGCACTCAGCAAGATGGCAATCACTATGAAGAAAACAGCAGTCAGTCCCCACACCCCTCCAGATGCTGATGTATTCAATGCCGAATCTTTAGAGCGTCTCAGCATCTTGATTTCTGCCTCATCAAGCGGTTCACGACACATGGGACATGACTTGGAATTGCTCATCGAGCGGATGATGCATGATTGGTGAAAATCATTGTAGCATTTCTTGCAGTGATAGCTCACAGAATCGATTGCCTGGTAGCAGATCTCGCAGTGACCAACACTCATGATGTCTCATCATCCGCTGGAAACAAGAACTTTTCCTCTCCTGAGAGTCCCGGACGCCGTTTTCTCATGGTCCACTCCCAGACAAAGACAGTGAACAGGGCATAGAACCCCACCAAGGTGACAAATGCCAGTGGGCCGATCATAGAAAATTCAGCTGTGGCCAGTGTAATTGCTCCCGCTTGGATCTTAGCGGTCTGAACTCCCACAATCATGCCAATGACCATGACGATATAGGTGAGTACAGAGACCTGAGAGGTTACAGATGCCAGCATCAGCGAGTTTGAGACACGACGGAACAGGAAAAGCAGGGAAATGAGGCTGTGGACC